>JAOUJX010000184.1 GCA_029882955.1 Gammaproteobacteria bacterium | reverse complement strand
CATTCGAAGTGGCGAAGAAATGGAAATACCGGTTGCTGAAATCGGCCTAGAAGAAACCATTCGCATTCGCCCGGGCGAGCGTATTCCGGTCGACGGCGAAGTATTCGAAGGCAGCTCCCATGTCGACGAATCGATGCTCACCGGCGAACCCATGCCAGTCGCGAAGGCCATCGGCGACCGCGTCGTCGGCGGCACATTAAATACGCAGGGCAGCTTCCTCATGCGTGCTACAGGCATCGGTGAAGACACCGCACTGGCCCGCATCATCGAACTGGTGCGCAAGGCACAGTCGAGCAAACCGCAGATTGGACGACTGGTAGACAAGGTCGCGTCAATTTTTGTACCGATTGTCATACTCATTGCCCTCGTTAGCTTCGCGACCTGGTACTTCATCGGTCCCGAGCCAAAACTGGCTTACGCCATCGTCTCGGCGATGACAGTCCTGGTTATCGCCTGCCCTTGTGCACTGGGTCTGGCGACCCCGATCTCTATTATGGTCGGCGTCGGTCGAGCAGCCGAGCTCGGTATATTGATACGTAATGGTGAAGCCTTGCAAAGCGCCAGCCAGCTCGACACGATCGTCGTCGATAAGACCGGCACCATCACCGAAGGTAAGCCTCGGCTCACTGCTATTTATACAGTTAACGGCTTCGATGAATCGACCGCATTGCTATTTGCCGGCAGCCTGGAAGCAGGTTCCGAGCACCCGCTAGCGACC
Organism: Gammaproteobacteria bacterium; assembly: GCA_029882955.1. Classification (GTDB taxonomy): domain Bacteria; phylum Pseudomonadota; class Gammaproteobacteria. The sequence goes on along the minus strand of JAOUJX010000184.1, from coordinate 7,107 downwards.
GCAATTTTAAAGGCCGTTACCGAGCGTGACCTGGAAGTTAATGAGGTCAGCGACTTCAATGCACTGTCAGGATTCGGTGTCGAAGGACATCTGCACAACAGGCAACTACGCCTCGGTAACAATCGATTAATGGCACAAAGCAATATCGACATTTCTTTGCTAAAAGACCAGGCAACAGAATTAGCCAATGCCGGAGCAACCCCGGTTTATCTCTCCGCCGATCAGCAGCTGGTGGCGCTACTGGGCATCACCGATCCGGCGCGTAGCGATTCCGCTGAGGCCGTTAAACGCCTGCACGACATCGGCTTAAAAGTGATCATGCTCACCGGTGATAACGCCAACACCGCGCAGGCTATCGCCGATGCAGTCGGAATCGACGAAGTCATCGCAGAAGTTTTACCCGCCGACAAAGCCGGTAAAATCATCGAGCTGCAACAACTTGGGCGCAAGGTCGCCATGGTTGGTGATGGTATTAACGACGCACCGGCGCTCGCGCAATCGAATGTTGGTATCGCTATCGGCAGTGGTACCGATGTCGCCATCGAATCGGCTGATATTGCGCTGATGAGAAATTCGATTCACGGTGTTGCAGATGCGATAGCCCTGTCCAGAGCCACGCTCGCTAATATTAAACAAAACCTGTTCGGTGCCTTTATCTACAACATCTTCGGCATACCTGTCGCGGCCGGAGTACTGTTTCCAGTCTGGGGGATTTTACTCAGCCCGATCATTGCGGCTACCGCAATGAGTTTGAGTTCGGTTACCGTGGTGACTAATGCATTGCGGTTGCGAAAAATTGAGCTGGAATAAATAATCGAGTGTTGTCCGGTGTTGGGTTTTGGGAAACCAGACCCATCGCCACCAATGCCTATAAAAAATGACCCATGTCAATATTGGATTATGGAGGTATGTAACAATTCATCCGCGTAAAGATTTACCGTAAATATCAAACCGGAAGTTATATGAATAGTGAATATTCCAAAAAAGAGACAGCCCGCCTCCGGGCCTTCAAAACAATCTGGGCTAACGATATCGATAATGTATTTTCAGACGTTGCCAGCTATTATGATCGTGTCAATATCTTCGCCAGTCTCGGTCTGCTGAACCGGATTCGTCAACAGTTCATATCAACGATCGATATCCAGCCTAGTCATAAGGTGCTCGACGTATGTGCCGGTACTAATATCATCGGAATAGAATTACTAAAGAAACAACCGGATCTCGATATCTATGCTGTAGACCGCAGTGTCGCTATGCAGGAAGTCGGTAAAACTCGCGCCAGTCAGCACGGTTTTAAAATCAACGGATTTATCTGTGATGTTCACACCCTACCTTTTCCCGATAACTATTTTGACGTGGTAACACTACAGTATGCGACTCGCCACCTGCGCGTCATCGATGTATTTTCTGAAATCAGCCGGGTACTTAAACCGGGCGGCCATTTTTATCATTGCGACATGTTGAGACCGGCTAATAAAATTATCGAACGATCTTACTACCTATTTCTGAAAACCAGCTTAGCGCTTCTTTCCCGGGCATTTCGCAGCGGTACGGCGGCTATAAACTGCCAGGACTACTTCATAGACGCGATTCGTTTATTTTATTCAACAGAAGAACTCTCGAGGATATTGTCTGAACTAGGTTTCGCTGATGTCATCGGTAATTCGGTGCTGGGAGGGACCGTCGCATTCCATAAGGCATGCAAGGTATAACGATGGATGGCCTTCGGGCCTGTTGTCCCTACTTCCAGGTACCTGGCGCAGCACCAGGATCAGGAACCGTGTCAACTGCTGTTGCCACAGGTAATTCCAGCCAGAACGTCGTGCCTTCTCCGACCTCACTCTCGCAACCAATCTGTCCGCCCATCGCCTCTACCAATTGTTTGGAAATGGTTAAACCGACACCGGTCCCTTCGATTCCTGACGCTTCCTTACCAAGACGATTAAAAGGTTCGAACAGCCCGGCCATGCCTTCGGCAGGAATGCCCACCCCGGAATCTATGACCGATATTCGAACCATGCCTTCGGAGGGAGGACTCGCGGTCAATATAACAGTACCGTTCTGACGGTTATATTTTATCGCATTCGATAACAGGTTGAGTATGACCTGCTTGACTCGTACGGGATCGACTTTGATATAGCAAGCGTCAGGAAGATCGTTTCTGACACTTAAGCCTCGACCTTCTATCTGAGAACCGACGATTGAAAGACACTCTTTGAAGGCCTCGCTGAGGTCTACCTCTGTCAGCGATATGTTCAGTTTTCCAGAATCGATTTGTGCCAGGTTGAGCGCATCATTGATTAAGTGGAGCAGGTGCGCACCGCTACTTAGAATATAATCGACACACTCCTGTTGCTTAGTTGTGAGTGGTTCTTCCGGGTTAGATTCCAGTATCTGACTAAAACCCAGTATTGAGTTCATAGGGGTTCTTAATTCATGGCTCATGGATGACAGAAATTGCGTTTTCGCCTGATTGGCCACATGCAGATCTTCGACCAGTTGTAACGATCTTCTCTCAGCACGCCGGGCATTCCGGTAAAGCGCCAGAACCACCAGCGAAAATACCATGAAGGAAAAAATAATCGTTAGTAGTGCAGCCTGAAAGTGGTTCGTCTGCTCCAATAAACTTTCCCGAATATTGTGGCTAGTCTGGCTGGAAGCCTGGTTTACCTGAGAAGCCAGCTCGGAAGATAATACAATCATCCGATCCAGCCAGTTGTCAATATCCTCCAGTGATGTAGCATCTTTGCTCTTCAGAAAAATCTGGGCTTGCCGGTCTACATCTGAAAACAGCCTTCTTATCTCTGACAGATTCTGCTCTACATTTTGGTGAAAAACCGCAGCTATGGGGTAAGTCTGGCTAACCTGATTTTCGGTAACCCATTTAGTGAGGCGGTCAAAAACTTCAACGGTAACATCGATTCGGCTATACAGAATGTCGAGACGGAATGACAGGTTTTTGCGATTTTCCTCGTTATTTTGGTAAATAACCAAATTCAGGGCATTGGCAAATTTAAGTTCCTCGGCACCCAGCTGAGAAAGCCCCCAGGTCGGATCATCCTTGGGTAACAGACGTAAAATATTGGTTTGCTGTCTAAGCTGCAGATATCGATAACCGGAATAGACGGTAGCTACCGTGGAAAATAAAATCAGGAGAATCGTCACCGATAGTATTGCCGACGGAAAGATGCGCTTCATCAAGCTTGTCGGGGCAGAAATAACGAGGTACCAAACGCCAGGTGTACTATTTAAAATTCAGCGCTTTCAACTGCCAGATCGATCGTGCGTAGATCACTTCATTATCCAGCGAAGGATTTCCATCGAAAGGATAGATAATAAAAATAGGGCCTTTTTCTCGAACACTCATCAGCTCCCCATTTTTCCGCGTCGCGAAAATCAAACCCGTATCAGACAGATCAGAGACAGGCAGAGTCACTTTGTAGTCGTTTAACGCGACAGCGTCAACCTCGGTAGCTCTGGCTCCCAGGTATTTCAGCAGGGCTGCCCCCGAAACCCCCGAAAAAAGAGTCTTTTCCTTGTGCCAGGGTGTTCTGGTTTCTACCGTACTCGCGTCTATAGCTTCAAACTCACTTAGAGTGAGCTGTAGAGAAGAACTAACAGTTTTATCGGTTTCTCCACCGATTGTAAGCACGATATCTTCGGCATTGCCAGCCAATGGTAACGACAGCACAAGAGTCGACAGAATTATCAAAAAATTTCGCATTAGAGCCTCCGGAGGTTAGAAACACGAAGTATAGCCAAGGTTTTTAACTATTGCAGGATCTTCACCCTTTTGGATATAAGCTGCATCCTCCCGGTTTCTTAATAACTAATCCCGCTCGGAGTCAACCGAAGCCATTAAGGCATCGGTATAACGCTGACCATGTACTGTATTTTCGTTAATGAGGTCGTCCAGCTTGTTAACGACTTCGTCGTCGAGTTCGATGTCACCTGCCCCGGCATTTTCGCGCATGTGATTGATGTCTTTGGTACCCGGAATTGGAATCATGGTTTTATCGCCTCGCGCCAGAATCCAGGCCAGCGCCAGCTGCGCCATACTACAGTTCTGCTGTTTCGCGATTTCACCGTAGGGTTTCAATAAAGCCGAATTCCTGTTGAAATTTTCAGGTCGAAATCTCGGTTCGCCGATAGTGGCCCGTAAATCGTCTTTCTCAACTTGAGTACTATCCAGCCCCTTGCCGGTCAGAAAGGAGCGACCTAGAGGAGAAAAAGGTACGAAGGTAATGCCCAGTTCCTGGCATACCGACAGGACTTTTCTCTCCGGCGTACGTGACCATAGTGAATACTCCGATTGCAAGGCGGTTATCGGATGCACTGCATGCGCGCGGCGCAGTGTATCTTCACAAACTTCGGACAGACCTATCGTTCTAATTTTCCCCGCATCAACCAGTTCTGACAAAGCACCGACACTCTCTTCTATGGCTACTTTCGGGTCAAGACGGTGCAGATAATATAAATCGATAACATCGGTTTTAAGTCGCTTCAGGCTTTGCTCACAGATTTGTCGAACTTCTTCCGGGCTACCTGCAAATTTGGCCTTACCGTCATCACCCTTGCTATAGCCACACTTGCTGGCAAGAATATATTCATTTCGGCGATGCGATAATTGCTCACCGATTAAAGTTTCGTTATGTCCAAAACCATACAGCGCAGCCGTATCCAGAAAAGTATAACCAGCATCGATACACTCGTTTAATAGCCGTATTGATTCATCGGCATCAGCCTTACCATAACCGGAAGACAGGTTCATACAGCCGAGACCAATGGCAGAAACTTTAAAGGGTCCTAGTTGACGCTGGTGCATATCAAATAATCCTGATTACTAAACAATTTAGCTTATTGTTGCCGTTTACATGATCTAAAGCAATGGACTTAAATTTCTGGTGGTGTACTTTATACCTGTGTAATTTAACCATAAACCCCTTTGAACGAATACCTCACCACCAGAGAGCTCGCTGAACTATTGCGCATAAAAGAACGTAAGGTTTATGACCTTGCTTCGTCGGGTTCTGTGCCCTGCTCCCGCGCTACCGGTAAACTGTTATTCCCACGCGAGGCTATCGAAAAATGGATCGCAGGAAATGCTTCCAGCCACGCAGTATCGCGCCCGACTGTGATGTTGGGAAGCCATGATCCACTACTGGAATGGGCAATTCGAGAATCGCGCTGTGGTATCGCCAGTTATTTCGATAGTAGTCTCGACGGTCTTAATCGATTCGCGGCCGGCGAAGGCATCGCCACTGGCCTGCATGTTTTCGATACCGCAACCGACGACTGGAATCGCCCGCTTATCGAAACAAAATTCTCCAGCCAGGCCGCTGTGCTCGTAGCCTGGGCAAAACGCCAACGCGGCATTATCATCAATCGAGATGAACAAAGCATCAACCAGCTGAGCGACCTGCGAAGCCATAAGGTTATTCCTCGACAGTCCGAAGCCGGCTCTCAGGTAGTGCTCAATGCTTTTCTAGTCAGGGACAATATAGCAAGCAGTGACATCGAATGGCTTACCCCGGCACGTAGCGAAGTCGATGCGGTACTCGCAGTACAGGAAGGAAAAGCAGACGCGACATTTGGCCTGGCTTCATTGGCCGCGCAATATAATCTCGGGTTTGTTCCGGTGGTAGAAGAACGCTTTGATTTATTCATAGACAGACGAGCCTGGTTCGAACCGGCCTGGCAGACTTTATATCAATTTTGTCAGTCGTCGGCCTTAAAACAGCGTGCCGACGAGCTTATCGGCTACCAGATTAATGAACAATTTAAAATTATATATAATAGCGTGAACTAACCCGATGGATGCAACTATGACTATGCTTAACCGTTACAAATTCTGGACTCTAATGGCGTTGTTTCAGATCGTCTTCGGACTTGTGATTTTTGCCGCCACGCGTCAATACTATGTCGCCGAATCAACCAGTATTCAGGCTGACCCGGTCGCAGTACAACAACCTTCACTACAAAATTTGAATTCCGACACCAAGTTCAGTTCGACAGGGATTAATTCGGCAACATTCAATCAGCTAGCGAGCAATGATCCCGTTAAAATAGAAGGCCAGGCCAATGAGCTTTTCTCCAACGGGCAATACGCTGAAGCCGCTCATTTATATGAGCAACTACTATCACTTGATCCCGGTCAGGTAAGAACCTATAACAACCTTGGCATCACCCTGCAGTATCTTGGAAAATCATCTGAAGCGCTCCGCAACCTGAATGCAGGTGTAGCGATCGATCCGACATTTCAGCGAATATGGCTAACGCTGGGATACGTGAACAGCCAGCTCGGCGATAGCGAGCAGGCACGTAAAGCATTGACAACCGCGGTGAGTCTGGATGCCGATAGCCCAATCGGGCAATCCGCTGCAAAGATGCTGCAGGAACTGCCTTAGGATGCGCTAAGGCTAGCCCTCCAATATCACCAGCTCCCTGTTAAATATCAAAAGGGGTCTGTGTAGGTTGATTTAGTTCTTTGCTGGATATAATATCAATTTGCTCTGACCCTTTATGTTTCGCTAATGATCAAGCTAAGAAATTTTATTGAAAATGACATAGATCATATAGCGAGCCACGCAAATAATTTTAATGTCTCCCGATATATGACGTCGAGAATGCCATTTCCGTATACGATTAACGATGCGAAGTGGTGGGTAGAAACAGGTAGCAAGGAGCAAGGCCTCTATTTAGCAATTGACTTGAATGGAGAATGCATCGGTGGCGTGGGAGTTCATTTTGACCAATTTGAACATCAGTATTCAGCAGAAATTGGTTATTGGATAGCTGAGGCTCACTGGGGGAAAGGAATTGGCACTCGAGCAGTTTCTAAAATGACAGAGACCATTTTCTCCGAAAAAGAAACTGTTAGACTTTTCGCTCGTGTATTTAGCCCTAACAAGGCATCGATGAGGGTCCTGGAAAAGTGCGGATATACTTTAGAGGCGATACATAGAAAAGCGGTATTCAAAAACGATGAATTTATGGACGAACATGTCTTTGTCAGATTTCGCTCATAACCAGGGCAATCACAAGGATTCGCCGCTAGCGCGGCTCTCCAGTGTTGCCAGGCGTTAAGAAAATAGAACCAATACCTAA
>JAOUJX010000183.1 GCA_029882955.1 Gammaproteobacteria bacterium | reverse complement strand
TGTTTTTGTCATTCCGGCCTCCGAGCCGGAATCCATTGAAGCATGTTTACTGTAAGCTCTGGAGCCTCTTTGTAATGGGTACCGGATCGGAGTCCGGTACGACGGCGACCATTTTAGTGCTTAAGTAAGTGCCATTCGGGACACCGTCCCCTTTTTTCGAATTATTGTCGATGACGAGGCCATGATTACCATCGCTTTCGCACATGCGGGTGAATTACGCGAACCCTGTCGAAAGCTTAGTGCTGAAGAACTTGCAGGGAGGAACTGAATTTTTCCTGCTATTGAAGCATGAGCAATTTTTCAACGTTTATTTGTTCGGGGTGATCAAATAAACGCCATAAATCCGGGGACAGATTTTTAAAAGCAGTTTGATAGCGCTCATCCACTAGCGTACTAGAATCGACATTGCGAATTAAAATACGCTGAATCTGGCCGGAATAGCGCCGAGCTATATCGCCATAGACTTCAGGATCCTGTTCGCTACTGTCTCCGACAAGGATAAACCTGCGCTGGGGATATCTCTGCAGTAAGGGTTCTATCTGCGCTGGTTTTGTCTCGGTGCCTTGTTTAAATAAATTGAGCAGGGTTTCATCGCGAAAACGAAAGGCTTTTAGGTTTAATGTCGCCCAGGGGAAACCGGATCTGTCCATAAAGTCCTGTAGGGGTTTATACAATTGCCATGGACTGGAAGACACGTAATGTGTGGGAATGTCTCGAGCCGAGAGTTGCTGGTATAAATCGGCCATGCCTGGAGCAGCCCGAAAGTCCTTAAAAAATGTATTTTCAAATAACAGGCTGTGGTCGGTTACATTGGAGATTTTTATAGTGTCGTCAATATCGCTAATCAGACTAATACCCTCGTCTGACAACAGCTGTATATTACCTTCAAACCGACGAACTTCATCAGGCTGCGTCACTGCATAGAAACGCAGGCGATTCTGATCAGCGTTGGCATTGACGATATCTACCGGCAAAGTTAGCGTGGTGACAATATGCCCGTTTTCTTTTGATGCGGGTAAAGTAATATCCTGTCCAGCGACACGAATGACAATTACTTTGCCGCGCTCGTTATCTGCAATCAGTAAGTTGGTTCTTTGGCTAAAATTCTCTTCGTTATTTGCGGTTATTTGTAACTCGTAGTTAGATTCCAGGATGGAAGCGAAAATACCTTTTCGGACTACGCTATCAGCAGGTTCGTAAATCCAGGCGTGGACAGGAATATTCCAATGAGATTTTTCGGCGTTTAGCCAACCAGCCGTGTTAAAAAATACAACATGCTCATCAGTCTTAATATCTGAATAACTAGATGGGGTATTGCTAACAGTGGCAAACGCACAGTTTGGCCAGCCATAACCCCAGCGCCACGGCAACAATGAACAGGGTTGTCCACCCAGCCGTACCGCTTTGTGCATCAGATCCGCTACCAGGGCAAAGGTCTGTTCGATATTTTCCTCTGATATCGAATGCCGGGTACTTAACTCTGGCGCTAGCCTGGCCCCAGTGTCGACTACGCATTGTTTTAGTTTATGATCGGCATTAATGCGCTGGTTGTAACCATCGCTAGTGCTGCCACCCCAGTAACTTTTATCGTGCTCGACGCAGCAGTCTTCCCAGGGCGGATGCTGGCCGAACTGTGCCTTAAATTCTGGCAGGCTGTTTGCTAGCCATGCCCAGTTTCTGGATAAATTACCACTACAGCCATCGGTGTTAAAAGCAGCAAGCTGGCCGTTATTTTGAACCGTCTGTAGTTGTCGATGGCGCAGAATTTCGATTTCACGCATACCCTCGCCAAGTATGGTGTCTGCGAGGGCTAGCGGCGCTAGCAATAAGCCGCTTAGCCCTAGCAATGCAAGACATTTAACCTTTGGCATACCAGCCGTTATCGACATACAGCGCATTCCCGGTAATAAAGCTCGCTTCATCCGAGGCCAGAAATACCACTGCTGAAGCGACTTCTTCGGGTTCGCAGATTCGGCCCTGGGCGTCGGCCAGCGCGCCGTCTTCCCATTCCTGACCCGCTTCATCCAGTTCGCTGATTTCGCGCAAACCATGAGCGGTTTTGACAAAGCCGGGGCATACCGCGTTGCAGCGAATGCCCTTGTCGCGGTACTCGACCGAAATGGTACGTGCCAGCTGGAGCACCGCACCCTTGGTCATGCAGTAGAGTGATTCCAGTGCGTAGCCCAGTTCGGAGGCAATCGACCCGGTGATCACAATAGAGCCGCCACCATTATCGCTCATTTCTTTAACCGCACGACGACAGACGAGGAAGGCGGAACGGACGTTAATATCCATCAAACGGTCGTAGTCCTGTTCGGTGGATTCGTGTAATGGTTTTACCGTAATGGTTCCGGCGTGATTAAACAGGACGTTATACGACCCGAAAATTTCGTTTACCCGGTCGAACGCAGCATCCACCTGTGCGGCCTTAGAAACATCGGTTTTAATAAATTCGGCTATACCGCCCTTCTCGCGGATCATCTGCACGGTTTCTTCACCGGCTTCCTGCTGGATGTCGAGTATCGCGACCGTTGCACCTTCGTCGGCAAAGGCTAAAGAAGTGGCGCGCCCCATTCCGGCTGCTCCGCCAGTGATGACGGCGGTTTTACCCGCCAGGCGGCCTGGTTTTTTGCTGTCGTTAGTCATGATTCCTGATACCTCGTTTGTCAATAAAAGGCGTTGTTATGAACGCACGGTTTTAATTTTCTGGAAAAAAATAGAAAAAAGTTCCTGTTGGGATGAAATATCCAGCTTCGCGTAAACATTTCTCCTGTGAATTCGTACCGTACCGACGGATATGCCAAGACGGCTGGCAATCGATTCGGACGAATGGCCTTCGAGAACCTGGGAGACTACCTGGGTTTCTCTGGGTGTTATGCGCGGGCTAAATAGCGCGTTAACTGTATTCTCGATTATTGTTCGTTTTTCACCGATCTCCTGGACCGAACAGTCGTCTTCGAATTTTGTGTGGGCATCGACCCAATGGCGTTGAGCCAGACTGTTTACAATGGGTGCAACACTGGAGAGCAGGCGAAATTCCCGCGCCGAGAATCGAGAGCTATTACCCGAACGCATAAGCGAAATGGTCATCGCTACGCTATTTGGCAGATAAGCTGTATAGCAAATTTCCTCGGCCAGGCCGGTTTGTACGTAGTAGGACCGATAGTATTCACTTTGATAAAAGCGGTCGGGTGCAATGTCGCGTAGCCGATATAACCCGGGTTCTACTTTTCGCCCACAGGCTTTAAAAAATGGATCGAGTAGATAAGGCCCCTTCAGATAGTCCTCGACAAAGACGACTCGTTTCTCTGCTGAAAAAGTGTGGAACAGGCAAACTGGCATTTCGTTTTCGTGATACGCAAATGAAACCAGGTAATCGAAATGAGTGATTGATTTGAGCGCGGCGACAAGGCAAGGGTTAAATGCATCGGTGCCGATAGAGTCTATGCAGGCAGAAACCAGCGATATCCAGGTTGAATTTCCCAGGTCAATTTTCTGCGCGCGCCTGGGACTGGTCGCCATCGTTTAAATTTCCCCCAAAGTTCCGCGCTCAATTTGCGCGCGTATTATTAATTTTAGTATATATACCGTAAAACGAACAAACTGTATGCATTTAGTAAAATCACATGGTAGTATATTTGGTATACCAAACTCAAGAATAAATTATTTGTGAGGAATAATGCGTTTTAAGGGGAAACAAATTGCCTAGCCCAACTAGCGATTCTCAAGACATCGATATCCAGTTTCGAGGTGTCACCAAACGTTTTGAAGATGTTGTAGCAGTCGACGACGTATCGCTTACCGTCGAACGCGGAGCCTTCTTCAGTTTTCTCGGGCCGTCAGGTTGCGGTAAAACGACTTCGTTGCGCTTAATCGCTGGTTTCGATCAACCCAGCGAAGGCGAAGTTTTCATCGGGGGCAATTCTGTCGTGGGCATTCCGTCGCATAAGCGACCGGTCAATATGGTGTTCCAGCAGTACGCGTTGTTCCCACATATGGATGTTGCCGCCAATATTGGTTATGGCTTGCGCCAGAGAAATCCAAAACCAGGCAAGGCTGAAATTACCAAAAGGGTCGATGAGACTCTGGAAATGGTTCGCCTGGGTGGTTTTGGCAAACGCAAAGTCTGGGAATTATCCGGTGGGCAACAGCAACGGGTGGCTCTGGCAAGAGCATTGATTAATCACCCCACCTGTTTGTTACTGGATGAACCGCTGGCGGCACTGGATCGCAAATTGCGACGTGAAATGCAGATCGAGTTACAAACCCTGCAGCGCGATGTCGGCATTACCTTTATACTGGTGACCCACGATCAGGAGGAGGCGCTGTCCATGAGCGATACCATCTGCATCATGCGTGATGGCAAAATCATTCAGTCGGGTAGTCCGCGCGAGTTATACGATGAACCGGTTAACAAATATGTTGCCGATTTTGTCGGTAAGACCAATTTTTTCAGTGGTGAAGTCGTCGATTCCAATGGTACCAGCGTTTCCGTTAAATCGGTATCGGGTCAGGTTCTCGTCGGGCTTCAGCCGAAATCTGCCGCAGCCCTGGCGAATAAAAGTAAAGCCAGCATAGCCGTTCGGCCCGAAATGATTTCTATCTCTGCGGCCGATGAGCCGAATCAAAATTCAAACGTCGCCATTCAGGGACAGGTGATGAACAGGATATTTCTGGGTGAACACTCAGAATATTTGATAGCAACCGAGGGATACGGTGATGTACTGGTGTTATCTCCCAAGGTTATAGAAAGTCACAGTAAAAGTTTTGCACCAGGCGACCAGGTTTCCATTAGCTGGACTCCTGAGGCAGCACTCGTACTTGGAGATACATAAGACTGTATTGTTTGTCCGTCAATCACAGTCATTATTAATTTAACGGATCGACCGAAGAGGAGCAAAAATGAGCAAGAGTAATGATGATAACAAGCCGATAAGCGCAAAAAAATTCATGAAGGAGCTGCGTCGGTATGAAAAGGGTTCGGTAACGCGTCGGCATTTCCTGGGCGTGACTGGTCTGGGTACCGCTATGGCCGTCATGGGCACAGCAGTACCTTCACTCTGGTCGGGTAAGGCAAACGCCTTTGGTGACCTCGGAGACAGGCTGGTATTTTCGACCTGGCCGAATTACTGGAATCAGAAAAACCTGGATGAGTTTACCGAATTGACCGGCGTGCAAATTCAGGTCAATGCGTTTGGCTCGAATGAAGAAATGCTGGCCAAGTTGCAGGCGGGTGGAACCGGCTGGGACGTTTTTGTACCGACCAACTACACTATCTCGAATTATGTCGAACTGGATCTGATTCAGGCGCTTGACCTGTCCCAGATTCCAAATTATGACGCGGCTGCCAATATCCCGAAATTTGCCGGTCCGGCCACGGTCAACGGTAAGGTCTATTGCGTACCGAAGAACTGGGGAACCACCGGTTTTATCGTCAATACCAAGAAAATCAAGAGTAGCCCAAAATCGTGGAAGGACTTTTTTGATGTCACTATGGGCGCTGCCTCGGGACACTCTATTGTGCATGACTACCAGTTGACCACCATTGGCGGTGCCTTATGTGCTCTGGGTTACTCGTTTAACTCTGTTGATGCGAAAGAGTTAAAAGAAGCCGAAGATCTGCTCATCAAAGCCAAGCCACATCTGTTTGCGATTACCTCCGATTATCAACCGGGTATGCGCAGCACCGATGCCTGGATCTCGATTTGCTGGAATGGTGATGGCACGCAGTTGAAAAACGATATGCCGGAAATGGAATATGTCATTGCGTCCGACGGTGGTGAAATCTGGTCAGATTTCTATGCTATCCCGAAAGATGCACCCCATCGTGCCGCTGCTTATGCGTTTATTAACTTCATGCAGGACCCTTACATCCAGGCGCGTGATGCGGCGGTTCATGGCTATGCGCCTACCGATGCTCGTGCGATCGCCCTGCAGCCCGACTCACTGGCAAGCGATCCGATTCTACACCCGGCGATGGATTTGATGAACGGTCTGGAATTCGGCGCGGCACAGACATTAACCGATCCGATTCGTGCCGAAGTAATGGCGCGTTTCAAGTCTGCCTAAGCTGCTCATAGGCTAAATTAACGATGGATAACGATGAGAGAAGATAGCAAATCGAATCGCTGGCTGACGGCCGCCTTATTAGCGCCGACATCGATGTGGTTCCTGGTCATGTTGATCTTCCCGCTCATCGTTATCCTCGTTTTCAGTTTTGGCGAGCGCGCAGCGGTAGGCGGATACGCCGGCGGCTTTACACTCGAACAGTATGCGAATCTCCCCTCGCGTCTCAAGGCTTTCCAGAACACCATGGTAATCGCCCCTGCCGGGACTCTGCTGAGCCTGCTAGTGGCATATCCACTGGCTTATTTTTTAGCCGTCAAAGTCAGTCGGCAATACAAACTTATTTTGCTGGTGCTGGTTATCGTGCCATTCTGGACCAGCCTGCTGGTACGTACCTACGCCTGGATTTTTATTCTGGGCGGGCGTGGCATCCCTACCCTGCTGGAATTTATCGGTATCGAAGGCGTGCGACTGATCAATACGCCGGGGGCGGTGCTGGTTGGCATCGTCTATGGTTATCTGCCCTTAATGGTGTTTCCTATTTTTGTCTCGCTGGAAAAACTCGACAAGAACCTGCTGGAAGCTTCCAGCGATCTCGGTGGCTCACCGTTTAAAACTTTCCTGCAGGTCACTCTGCCGCTATCGATGCCCGGTATCGCGACCGGCTGTATGCTGGTATTCATCCTGCTCATGGGAGAATTTTTAATTCCTGCCTTCCTCGGCGGCGGCAAGGTATTCTTCATCGGCAATGCACTGGTCGATTTATTCCTGCAATCGCGCAACTGGCCTTTCGGCGCGGCTGTTTCGGTCACCCTGGTCGCGATCATGCTGATAACCGTCAGCCTGTATATGCGACTGACCATGGGCGGTAAAACCGGCCGTGACGAATCTTTGATGTAGACAGAACTTATGACGATGCGAATATATGCCATTGCTGTCTTCCTGTTTCTCTACGTGCCGATCGGCATCATCGTGCTGTTCAGCTTCAATGCCGGTCGGCACGCCAGCGAGTTGCGCGGTCTATCGGTGCAATGGTATGGCAAGGCCCTGAATAACCCCTTTGTCGGAGATGCATTTGTCACCAGTTTGATTATTGCCTTTTCCGTAGCGGTTCTCTCCAGTTTGATGGGAACTACGGCGGCACTGGCATTACAGCGCATGAAAGGAAAAATGCGGGTGTTATTCGATGGTTTAATCTACATCTCGGTCATGGTGCCGGGTATCGTCATTGGCATAGCTACGCTGGTTGCTCTGGTGACGGTGTTTGATTTTCTCAATCCCTTACTGGCCTCGTTATGGCCGGAAGGTATCAAACCACCAAAACTGAGTATGGGCTACGCCTCGGTAATAGCGGCGCATACGCTGTTTACCATGTCGCTGGTGATTATTCTGGTACGCGCTCGAATCGCTGGCATGGACCGCGCCCTGATCGAAGCCTCTATGGACCTGTATGCGACGCCCTGGCGTACCTTTTATCAGGTGACACTGCCGCAGATTTACCCGGCAATACTGGCAGGGTTCCTGCTCAGTTTCACCTTTAGCTTCGATGATTTCATCATTTCGTTTTTCGTTGCCGGTGCGAATACTACTCTGCCTATTTATATCTTTGCCTCCATTCGCCGGGGTATCACGCCCGAAGTCAATGCGATTGGCACCATGGTGCTGGCAGCCTCGCTGTTTTTGCTGATGGCAGCGCAGTTCTTACTTCGAGACCGAAAAAGATAGCGGTAAGCCAGAGGCGTTAGATCATATAGCGCTGGTTTAGTCAGGCTTTTTCTCGACTGGCTT
>JAOUJX010000538.1 GCA_029882955.1 Gammaproteobacteria bacterium | reverse complement strand
ACCAGAGGCTGCTGCGATTAAGCAGGCGGATGTAGAGTTTCTGGCTGTCTTCGGTAAGGCTGCGGAATTCTGTCAGAAATGCTAGCTGCTCGGCTTCGAGAATATCGGCGTAAACGTTTTCGACATGGTCGAACAGGGTGGTTACATTGTCGAGGTAATAGCTTTCGGGTAGATCGGGCGCCATACCGAGCCGGTTAACTCAGCAGAATATCGTGTACATCCTGATACTTTTGCTGTGTTTTTTCGATGATGTCCTGTGGGATCTGAGGTGCCGGTGGTCTTTTATCCCAGTCCAGTGTTTCCAGATAATCGCGAATAAACTGTTTGTCGTAGCTTGGAGGGCTAATTCCGGGTCGGTAGCTGTCGGCGGGCCAGTAACGCGACGAGTCAGGTGACAGAATTTCGTCGATTAAAACTATCTCATCGTTATCGTCTACCCCGAATTCGAATTTTGTGTCCGCAATGATGATACCGCGTTCGGCGGCGTAATCTGACGCCAGCTTATAGAGCTGGATGCTAATGTTTTTGATTTGACCGGCTTTTTCTTCACCGATGAGTGCCACGGTGTCCTCGAAGCTGACATTGATGTCGTGGTCACCAACGGCGGCTTTGGTCGAGGGTGTGAATATTGGCTCGGGTAATTTTGCTGCCTGTTGTAATCCGACGGGAAGGTCGATGCCGCAGATCTTGCCGCTTGCCTGGTAATCCTTCCAGCCCGAACCGATGACATAACCGCGCACAATGGCCTCAACCGGTAATGTCTTCAGGCGCTTGACGATTATGGAGCGGTTTTTCAGGTCTGGATAGTCTTCGGCGGAAACATAATCCTCGAGTTTTAAATCGGTTAAATGGTTGGTGACTATGTGGGCAGTTTTAGCAAACCAGAAGTTAGAGACCTCGGTAAGTAGCTCGCCTTTTTTGGGAATAGCCTGTTCGAAGACAACGTCAAATGCTGAAAGTCGGTCGGTAGTCACGATGAGCATGTGCTCGTCGTCGATGGCGTAAATATCCCGAACTTTACCGCGTGCGATGAGCTCAAGGTAATCGAGGTTGGTTTCGCGGATTGCGTTGTTAGTCATTGCCATAAAGAATTGTTAAGAATTGGGTTGGTCGTGGATAATAACTGTCTGGGTGATAGATCATATCACAGCGATCAGGATTCGAAATTAATTTTGAATATGCCCTTTTGCTTTTAAAAAAGCGCTATAATCGTTCGCTTTTTTAAAAGCAAACTCGGAGAAAGTCATGTCGAAACCAGTGGTTGCCGTGGTAATGGGCAGCGATAGCGATTGGCCGGTAATGCAGCACGCAGTTGAGTGTCTGGAGAGTTTTAAGGTAGCGCATCTGGCGAAAGTCGTATCTGCGCATCGTACGCCTGATTTACTGGCTGATTTTGCCAAATCAGCGGCGGATAATTCAATTGCCTGCATCATTGCTGGCGCGGGTGGCGCGGCGCATTTGCCGGGAATGCTGGCTGCGCATACCACAGTCCCGGTGCTGGGTGTGCCGGTACCATCGGAGCATTTACGCGGCCAGGACTCTTTATTGTCAATTGTACAAATGCCAAAAGGAATTCCGGTAGCAACCTTTGCGATAGGTAAAGCGGGTGCAATTAATGCTGCGCTTTTTGCAATTTCAGTGCTGGGTCTAAATGACCCCGACCTCACTGAAAAACTCACAGAGTTTCGTCAAACTCAAAAAGATACTGTGCTGCAAATGAGCTTGCCGCCAGAGGAGTAGCTATGTCAATTTTACCCCCTGCAACACTCGGCATGCTTGGCGGCGGTCAGCTTGGCCGTATGTTTGTTACTTCAGCACGAACCATGGGTTACGAAGTGATTGTTCTCGATCCCGATCCGAATAGCCCGGCCGGTGGTATGGCGAGTGAGCATTTGACAGCAACTTATGATGATCAAAAAGCGCTTGATTATTTGATTCAAAACTGTGCCGTTGTGAGCAC
>JAOUJX010000182.1 GCA_029882955.1 Gammaproteobacteria bacterium | reverse complement strand
TACATTGCCTGTTGATGCATACCAAACCACAGCACAAAACACCACTATTTCACCGAGTGATAATATTGACCACTACAAAATCGATACTAATACCGATAATCTGGCGGCATTCATAGAGACCCTCCCTGAAAGTGATCTCCCCACTCTCATTCTACCCATAGAAGACATTCAACCTGTTGAAAACAATAATGAACTCAGCGTCATCACTCCAAAACCACTAAAGAGTGAAACTATCATTTATACAGTGGTGAAAGGAGATACTTTCTGGGCCATCGCAGAGCGTTTTGTCAATAATCCCTATAAATATACTGAACTGGCGGAACAAAATAAAATAATGAATCCAGATCGTATCTATCCCGGCAATAAAATCCGTATAATTAAAATTTCAAGATAGGATCAATTCTTTTTCCGAATATTCTATAACCATTGCCAGGAAGCAAATTTATGAATTCCAAGCTAGAATTCCGTCTGCTGAACTATTTCCTCCTTATTGCCTTTGCCACCATACTGATTGGTATCGAGTTTTATTTTGAACTGGGTAGTAAACAAGGACAACAAATTGACTACAGCACAACTCAACCGCTGGATAATCTTCGTAATAAAATTCTCATTATGTTTGCGGTTCTTTCGATCGTAGTCGCCATTGTATTGACCATGTTTATCAAGAACATCACCTCACCATTATGCAAAATGGCTATAGTTGCCCGGCATATTAACGAAGGCGATTTGACTCAAAGCGTAGTTATCGATAATCATGATGAAATTGGAGAAGTCGGTTTAGCCATTAATGAACTTGCCAATAATCTGCATGAAGTTGCCTCCTTTACCTCTGCTACGGCCAATGAAACCCTGGTTAACTTAAAGCATCTTCAGGGACTCGTTGCTGACAATCCTGAAATAGCTACCACCATAAACTCTATAGAGAACAACCTGTTATCAATAAAAAGCTTTGTAAACTCTTTCAAACTACTTGATACTGATATAACCAATGCTTGAAGTCGCCCTGATTCTATTTGGCACTATTATCGCGTCAGCAGCGATGGCGATTGGTATCGGCGGAGGCATTCTGTGGACGCCATTATTAATTCTTGTCTACAAACTATCTCCTGCCGAAGCAATTTCAACCTCATTGTTTATCCAGGTCGCTGGCTTAGGTAGCGGTACCCTCGCTTACTCCAGAGCGGGGCTGGTAAAGAAAAAATTGTCAGTGATTTTTTTCCTCATCGCCCTGCCCGGCATTATCATTGGAAGCTTTATAACAATTAACCTACCTCAGCAGGCCGTGCAGATGGCTTTGGGAATTATGGCTATGACACTGGCAATACTTTTTGTGGCCAGTAATCAGGATAGCGATCAGAATACGAAAAGCAGTTATAACGCCAGTGAAATTCGCAACGTAGCCCCAATTCCATTCACTTTTGGATTTATTATGGGATTTCTGTCGCTTGGTATTAGTGAGTGGCTTATTCCTGCCCTGCGTACTAAGTTAAAAATGGAAATGCCTCAAGCAATAGGCACATCAATCGCCATGATGTTTATGCTTGCGCTGGTCGCCTCCGCGGTACACTTTTATCTTAATGAAACGGTGCATGTGAAAATAATTGTGCTGGGTGCCATAGGTACACTAATTGGCGGACAAATCGGCCCACGTATCTCACAGCGAATCAATGACAAATTGTTACAACAAAGCTTTATTTATCTAATGACGCTGATAGGTATTCACCTCATTTTCCAGGCTATTTGAATCCCTGCCTGGTAAAGTAAGTTCTGAATTAGATCAATTCGTCATATAGGTGTCAGTGTTCAGTATTGACTCAACATCGATCACTTCTTCAACTTTTACTGCTCGTGCAAATCTGTCGTCAACAAGTCCTGACACATCGGTATTTTCAAGCAAGCCAACCTGCTTCATCATCTCGGCCATCTGCTTCATTTCACTTTCTTTTGGAATATATTGATCAAAAAGAATTCGATCCTGAGGCGTCGTAAAAGCATACTCGAGCAGATCGACAGGCTGATTCCAGTATTTTGATGCTATCTTCGTAGCCTCCGGTATATTTTGACTAGCCCAGAAACCGGAGCGGACGGCTCCTCTAACGATCTCCTGCACCATATCCGGTTGTTGTTGAATAAGGTCATTTCTAACCACAACGAGATTACAGATAAATTTGTCCCAGACATCCTCCACGTAAAAGAACTTTTCTGAATGGCCGCTTTTAATAGTCTGCGCGGCAAAAGGCTCACCTACATAATAAGCATCCAACGCGCCGGCGGATAACGCGGAGGCCATGTCCGGTGGGTTCATCTCGACGACCTTGATTTTACCGGTCAAATTTTGTTCTTCTATAATATTAAGAATACTAATGTTGTGACCAGAGAAGCGCATTGGTACCGCAATAGTCTTACCGATCAGGTCTCTCAAGGACTTCACATTCAAATCTTTCCGGGTCACCATAGTACTTTCGTGACGATTGCCGATATAGACCACTTTCACATCTTCATCCTGCTGGCGCAGAACAATAGACAATGGCGCTATCATGAATGCCACATCAATCTGCCCGTTTCTCAATGATTCTGCCATTTCGGCAAAAGAAGCAAACTTAAGAGCTTTGTAGCGAATGCCATCACCATTCTCGCTGACATGGTCAAGGATGGGAGCTGCCAGATTTGTGATAACGGGCATATAGCCCATTTTTACAATTTTTCGATCAGGGCTTTCTACACTGATCTGGTAATACACGAATGAAATAAAAACCAGCCAACCCAGCGTACCTGCCAATATTTTCAGATAGGGAGGCAAATACAGCAATGCGGAGATAGATTTACGCCACATAACTAACTCCAAGCATAAGGAATATTTCATCCCGCAAATCACCCATTTCCTTATTTGTATTAATATTACGCGGGCGTGGAAAATCAAGCGTTCGGGTCATTTTCACAGAGGTTGGCATTTCTGAGAGGATCACGATCCTGTCAGCCATAACCAGTGCATCTTCGATAAAATGCGTCACCATGATCATGGTCTTGCCGATGTACTCATGAATATTTACAACTTCTTCGCGTATCTTTAGATGGGTAAAATAATCCAGACCGGTAAAAGGTTCGTCCAGATATAATATATCGGGTTTAACTGCCAGAGCGCGTGCCAGTTCAGCCCGTCGCTGCATACCGCCTGACAATTCTGCAGGCAGGTTATATTCAAATCCATTTAGTTCGACCAGGTCGATATATTCCTGAATCTGTTCATTTTTCTTTTCAACATCCTCAACATTTCGTAAACCCAGCTCGACGTTGTCCCAAACACTCATCCAGGGAAGCAAACCGTTTTGTTGAAATACAAAAATATGTTCAGAACTTGCACTTTCGACCTTTTCTCCTTCAATGACTATCTCTCCATCATAGTCGGTATCGAAACCGGCGATTATTCTCAGGAGGGTTGACTTACCGCACCCTGAAGGACCAAGAATACAGACCATCTCTCCTTCTTCGAACTCAAGATTAATATCATCCAGCACCGTTATCATTTCACCTGGGGCTGCCACATCAGCAGGTGAACGTTTACTACCGCGTCTATTTGTATGTTTCTTGGTAAGGTTGTTGATTTGTATAAAACTCATTCTGATTCCCGATACGATTCAGTACACTGATTAAGAATACGCAGTCCATTTAAGTCGACTGAATTTTTGCATAATTAAATCGAGAGATAAGCCGATCCACCCTATCACTATCATTCCGACCATGACAAAGTCCATACGTAGTGCATTTCTGGAATCGAGGATGAGATAACCCAGTCCTGACTGTACGGCAATCATTTCGGCTGCAACCACCACTAACCAGGCCACAGCAACCGTCAGGCGCAAGGCGGTTATCACATCGGGTGTAATTGCCGGCACAATGACTTTGGTTAAAAGCTCTAAACGGCTAAAATTGAAATTTGCAGCCACCTGGAAATAAATAGGGTTAATAGATTTAACCGCTACTGTAGTCGCCATGATTAAAGAAAAAAAACTGGATAGAAATATTAGAAATATAGCGGGTTTATCCCCTATTCCTAACCATAACATTGCCAGAGGTATCCAGGCCAACGGAGAGATTGGGCGCAGAAACTGAACGATGGGGTCAACCATTTCACTGAGCGTCCGATTTAAACCGAGGATAATACCCAGAGGTATCCCCAACAGTGCGGCCAGATAAAAGCCGACGGTTACCCGATAAAGGCTTGCTACCGAATGTTTTATAAGAGCCCCATTGCTAAACAGTTCATCGAAAGCACTCAATACTGCTACAGGGCCGGGGAAAACATGTTCACCCATATTGCTATATAGAGCAATAATTTCCCAGATAAGGATAGCTAAAAATGCTGAAAAGATAGGCAACCAGAAAGATCGGCTTAAAATCATTGCTTTAAATTCAAAACCGGTCGACCCATCACTTTTTTTAAAATTAACTCGATCCATTATTATTCTAACCACTCACTTCTGGCTGAGCCACTGGAGCAGAGGAGAACAAGGCTTCAATTTCATTTGCCAGCTGTCGATACTGCTTCGCCGCGACACTTTCCTGATCGTAAAAGATAGTCGGCGAATGTACGATCTGAGACTCCTGAATTTTCTGGTCTTTTTCAATTACAGTGCTAAAGACTTTATTCCTGTATTTATTTTGTATTTTATTCAATACGACTTTGCCAACAGTATTATCGGCCTCAAATAAGGTCACCAGAACACGCATGTCGATATAGTGATCTATCTTTTCTTTGATGACATTAATCATCCCTTCTATGTGACTCACACCATTAAGGGAAAGATAGTCACATGGCACTGGAACAACCGCTACATTTGAGGCCAGTAAAGCATTCAAAGTATAAAAATCACCAGATGGCGGCGTGTCGATCAGTATGTAGTCAAATTTTGACTTCACCTCCAGCAGCTTATCCCTCAACATGTATTCAAAATTTTCATTCGGCATGTGCTTTTTCGATAACAATGCCATTTTGCTATTTGAAGGTAACAACCAGAAATTATGCTTGGTTTTCACCAGATAACTGGATAAAGCGTCATTACTGGAATTAATCATATCGAAGAACGATCGCGCGTCTTTGTGTCCAAGCAAGAGCGTCAGATTAGACTGAATATCAAAATCCACCACTAGTACACGTTTATTTTTCAACCTCAACGAGGCGGCCAGGTTAAGGCATGTCGTTGTTTTTGCTACACCACCTTTTTGGTTACAAATAGTGATAACCTTGCAATTTGGGTTATCAGCATATTTTCTCGACTGGCTATCGGCTGTTCTGGTTTGATTTTTTAATTGAGGTGGACGCTCACTATCCGCTGCTGGTTTTTTTACCAGAAAAGCATGATTACATTTTGTACATCTGACCCTAAATTCGCTCCTCGGAACTGCATTATCATCAAGCTTATATTTCGCCCGGCAATTGCCACAGGTAATAATCATTTCGTATCTCGCTCAAAATTTCCTGTGAATTTTCTGAATGCCAGACCAGATATAGACTTTACTTTGCGTATAGCGTCTTTGGGATAAATTAAATAATTCATACTCTGGGGGATCCGATCGCTTCTTCTATTTGAATACTTAACTCTTCTACATCACCAACTATATCCACTAAACCACTTTCGATTGCACATTGCGTCAGGTTAGGATAGACACAGGTGTCTGTTTTTTGAGCTATAGTAGTTCCTGACCTTGATTTTATTTCCTGAAACCCCTCTTCACCTTCTGCCCCTACGCCTGTCAACAGAACGCCGATTGCATTTTGTTCGAAAGCCTGTGACGCTGACGAAAACAGGGCATCGAGAGGTTTCGCAGTATTCGCGCTAGATTTAAGAATGCCTTCCTGAGCCTGATTCACCTGAATAGTCATCGGATCGTTATAGGAGCATATATAACAACAGCCTGGTTCAATAATTTTCCCATCGGTTCCGGCTTCTACTTTCCAGAGTGTATATTTGTTAAACTCATTAACGAATTCAGGTAATATTTTTGTCTCGATTTCCTGAATAACAACAACAGCAGCGGGTAACTGAGGAGACAGCTGAGACATTAACCGAATGATTGTATTGGGCCCGCCCAGTGTGGTGCCCATCGCAACGATATAATCCAGGTCTTTATAGCCGTAAGCTTCGGATAAATTCTCTCCGACATCAACTCTATTCAGTTTTACCCTACGCACATTTTCAATATGCTCTGCAGCGGCAATTTTTACGCGGTCTATAATCTTATAACCTTGTTCATGTATATCCAGAGATATAGCGCCTGAAGGCTTGGGCAGGAAATCTACTACACCCAGGCGTAATGCCTCGAAAGTGATATCACCATGATTAAAAAGCGAACTTAGCATGACAATGGGCACTGGCTCATTGATCATAATATGACGCACTGCTCTTATCCCATCCATCACCGGCATGTCCACATCAAGCGTAACGACATCAGGCTTCATCTTTTCTATTTTTTCAAGGGCCTCCTGCCCGTTTTTAGCACTGCCGACAACTTCAATATCAGAGTCAGATTGAAGAATATCTGTCAGCGCCCTAACCATGAAGGAAGCGTCATCGACGATCAGAACTTTAATCTTGTCAGACATAACTAATCCTTAACTATTACTAAATGGCTGTTGTGACTTCCCAGCCTGTTAATGCAGACGATCACTTTCCACTCCTGGACTATCAGTTAATTTGGGCTTTGCCATCTTCAACATTTCCGCCTGCTTTTTCTGGCGAGTGCTCTGCCGCCTGGTCGTCATTTTCACCAGCTCATAGATATCAAGAATGAGTGAAATACGACCATCACCTATTACCGTTGCTCCAGAGAATCCGCTCCTCTCCTGAACATAATCTTCCAGTGGCTTGATAACCACTTCTTCCTGACCTATTAATTCATCGACAACAAAGCCGATTCTCTGACCATCTGTGTTGACGATCACAACAAATGATTTTTCTAAATCTTTATCCGCAGAAACCTTGAACAGATTCGATAACCGGAAAACCGGCAGCGCAACACCGCGAAGGTAGATAACTTCAACGCCTTCGACCAGGGAGGTATCGTCCTGGCTGATTCGTACAGTTTCGTCCACATTAGCGAGCGGAATGGTAAACATGTCACTGCCGACTCTCACCATCAGTGCATGAATAATCGCCAGAGTTAACGGTATTTTGAGGCGCATCTGTGTGCCTTTGCCCTGTTTGCTATCGATATCAAGAGTGCCGTTAAGCTTCTCGATATTCTTCTTAACCACATCCATACCGACACCCCGGCCGGAGGTACCGGTAATCTGATCAGCAGTGGAAAATCCAGGCATGAGAATAAGATTAAACACTTCGCGTTCGTTCAAACGTTCAACCTCATCCTCAGTATAGAGTCCATTATTGACTGCTTTAGTCTTGATTTTTTCAGGATTAAGGCCGCGACCATCATCAGTCACCTGAATTACAATATGGTTACTTTCCTGAAAGGCTTCCAGTATCAGTTTGCCCTCTTCAGGCTTTCCAGTTTTTCCACGCTCTTCAGGGCTCTCTATACCATGATCAATTGAGTTACGGATGATATGAATTAACGGATCTGATAATTCCTCAACTATCATTCTGTCAAGTTCTGTTTCTTCACCGCTTAATATGAGGTTAACCTTTTTTTCCAGCTTGCTGGTCAAGTCATGCACCAGTCGTGGATAACGATTAAAAAGATGGGAAACAGGTAACATTCGCATTTTCATCACACCTTCCTGGAGCTCATTCGAGGTTCTCCCCAGACCGGAAATTGCTTCACTTAATCGATAGGTGAAAGCGCGTAATAACTTCACTTCCTTCTGGTCAATCCCAGCAGTCTCTTTCAAGTGTTGCTGCAGTTCACGCATCTCGTTGAATAACTGGTAAAAATAGGAGCGATCCACCACTAG
>JAOUJX010000181.1 GCA_029882955.1 Gammaproteobacteria bacterium | reverse complement strand
AGAGCATGGCGGGGTGGTTTGCCGCATCCATTGCCTTGCGAATCGAGCCGACATCGCTTTTAACGCCGGTAGCGGTTTCATTATGAGTCACCAGAACCGCCTTGATCTCATGTTTGCTATCGGCCTTCAAATGTTCCGCGTAACGATCAACCGGAGCACCCGTGCCCCATTCGCAATCGATGACTTCAACATCCAGGTTGTGTCGTTGACAAAGGTTGATCCACTTATGTGAAAACATGCCAAATCTTGCGATTAATACTTTATCTCCGGGAGACAGTGTGTTCGTGACCGACGCTTCCCATCCACCGGTACCGCTGCCGGGAAAAGTGATGACGGTGCCAGTCTCGGTTTTAAAGACTTTCTTTAAATCCTTCAGCAACGGATTCATAAATTTGTCGAAACCGGGCGCACGGTGATCGGATGTCGGAATATTCATCGCGTGTCGCAAACGATCCGGGATGTTTGTCGGGCCTGGAATAAAAACAGGATTTTGACCAGTCATGAGAGTTCCTTGTCTATATTAATGATGGTTCTAATATAAGGGATTGAAATTAATTTTCAATTTTTCTGAAAATATTTTCCAATTATAGAATTAAATGATTAAACTACTGATTTTATGTAGGATTTAATTTTCCAAAATGTAAAATAAATATATTGGGTGAAAATTATTTTGCGAAAATCCAGCCAATAAACGACGAAATGCGACCAAATTAAGCAGGATAAGACAATGAAGCAAAACTTACAGAAGCGTCCTCGCGGGCGCCCGAGATCGGTTGCCAGCGAAGCCGGACCGGGCACCGTGCAGGCACTCGACCGCGGTCTTACGCTGTTACGCGAGCTGGCCGATGCTCGCAATATCACTCTCTCCGATCTTGCCATTCGGGCCGGTATGCCCGCCTCATCCACCCACCGCATATTGTCGACGCTACAAAAGCACGATTTTGTCGAGTTTAACGAATCTACGCAGGAATGGATGATCGGTATCGAAGCCTTCCGCACCGGCAACAGTTATCTGGTAAGAACCAATCTGGTCGAGGCTGCGCGCAAGAGCCTGCGTCACCTGATGGAAGAAACTGGAGAAACCGCGAATCTCGCAATTGTCGATAGTGGCGACGTCGTTTTCGTCGATCAGGTTGAAACGCATAATCCGATCCGGGCATTTTTCCGTCCTGGGACCCGAGGGCATATGCATTCATCCGGTATTGGCAAGTCGCTGCTCGCTGATATGCCGCGTCGGGATGTGGAAAAAATCATTGTCAAAAAAGGCTTGCCCGGGTTTACAGCCAACACACTGACTTCGTCCAAAGCGCTATTTGACGACTTGAATCAAATCCGTCAACGCGGTTGGTCGATAGACGATGAGGAGCGTCATTCCGGCATGCGTTGCGTGGCAGCAAATATTTATAACAATTTTGGTGAAGCCATTGCAGGTATTTCAGTCTCGGGGCCATCGGTCAGGTTTCCAGACCAGATGATTGCCGAGCTGGGCCCGAAAGTTAAACGGGCCGCTGATGAGGTAACCAGATCGATAGGTGGTAAAATTCCCGATCAATATAAATGGAGCCATTAAGGCCTTATCTTCAACTTATGAGCATATCTCTCCCCGAACTTTTAGCTTGATAAAGCTTTTGGTCGGCGTCTCGTATCAAGTCATCGAGCGAAGAATGCAGCGACCTGGCGTATTCGCTTGCACCGATTGAGGCGGTTACTTGAAGGTCCTTCATAGGGGCTGGAAAGGAAGCTTTTCGTAGCTTTTGTAAAATGCGATTCCCAATGACTACTGCTTCTGAAATATCTGTATTGGGTAATAGTATCACAAATTCTTCACCTCCCAGTCTGCCCAGTAAATCATATTGTCTGAGTAAATCCAGCATTATCGTGCTTGTTTCGATTAATACTTTATCGCCTCCTTCATGTCCGAAACGGTCATTAACAGATTTGAATTTATCGAGGTCAATCATTAGTAGCGATATCTTTAATGACTGGCGATTACAACGCGATAACTCGTTTTCCGCGCTTTCGTAAAAACTCCGTCTATTTAACAAGTTGGTCAGAGGGTCTCGGTAGGCGAGCTTGACTAAGCAATTGTTGAGCTCTTCAAGTTGAGCCTGATATATTTTTTGCTCAGTTATCTCGGAGCAGAACATCAGGATCGTTTTATCCGCGGATGTATGTTCTGTCACTAAAAACCATCGATCACCATGAAAATCTACTTCGAATCGACGAAATTTTTGGCTGCGTCTCAATTTATGGGCCTGACTCAGCCATTGACTGAGAGAGTCTGTTTCAATTACCAGGCCTGTTTTTGTCTGGTAATTGTGCTTGATAAGAGAGTCGAAGGGCATGCCTATAGCAGCGCTGGCTGGCAGGCTGAACATCTCAGCCATCACTTCGTTGCAATATAGCAAGGTGTCTTTAGCATCGAACACACCTATGCCATCATGGGTAAGTGACAGTGAGTCAATTACCAGGTCTTTAATTTCGTTGGAGAAGGTTATGGTGCTGGATTTCACAAGTGAATTGTAGATCTTAATCTACAGTTTTCCATGTTTTTTTGAACCTGATACATTTCCTGCCATGCACAGGTCGAGTAATTGACCTGTACCTGGTAGAAATTCCGGTACCGGGAGATGGACCTAATTCAATATTTCGGATATTTCCCGGGTCGCCTCGTATAATCGAATTAATTTTCCTTCGACGCGCAGCGTTAACAAACCGTCTTTGTCGACCGGAACAACGACCTCCCCGTGGTTATAGAATTCTTTGTTTAGCACTGTCCCGGGGGACAGTTTTCTTTCCCATCCTGGCGGGAGTGGTTTGCCTTGATTGAGTTTCAGTTGCAAGCCGTAAGGCAGCTTTTTATGTTTGTTGCTGTGATTTCCGGCTAGAACCGGGCTGACAATAAGCCCGGCGATTACTGAAGCGATCAGCAGATTTGCTATTTTCAATTTTCAGACTCCTGTAGCAGCGCGATAAAGGTGGGTTATCGAAACTACGATGCTACCAGTACGCCCAGCTGAAAACCATTTAATCCACCCGGAATCGATTTAATAACTAACCAGAGTGGGCTCAAGGCCTAACCCCCACAACAACGCGGTTACGACCAGCATGGCGACCAGTGCGATCAGACCGAAGGCTAAAATCGAGCTCGAATAAAGAAAGCCACGTTCCTTATCAACACCGAGAATAATGGGTACGCCGGTATAAAGTAATCGTACTGAAAGAGCCAGGGCCAGTAGACCGACGAGAAAGTTTAACCAGAGTACCGGGTAAATTTCGAAAATGCCCACCAGTAGTAACGGCACTGCGGTGAATGCTGACAACGCCAGCGAATGCTGATAACTCACCTGAGCATCATAAGTTTCGGACATCCAGCGTATTGCCAGGGCGACGGCGTTAATACCGACAACAATTGCGAAAAAATACAAAACCGAAATATAACCAGCGCTTGTATTGGTTAGCTTTATCGGGTCACCTGCACCCAATTGCCAGCCAACCATGGTGGTGCCGATGTATCCAGAGATCGGGGGGATCAGGCCCAGAATAATCACCAGGACTGTGGTGTGACATGAACCTTTATCTAGCTCAGATTTGATCTTTTGCCAGGCAGATTCAGGACTAAAAAGTAAACCGGTGATGTGGCCAAGCATGGATAACTCCTCTTTATTTGTTGTGATAACCGCGTAGCTTATGGTGGATTTATAATCGGTTTCTTGATATTGATCAAGTTTATTAACGATATTGGATGTAAAGTTGTACTTCCGAAAAAACCAGATAAACGAACCAGACATTATATTGTGGAATTAGACCATTTACGTCGGGAGTACCATAAGGACGGACTTCCTTTAGATCAGCTTGATGCTGATCCATTCAGACAGTTTGAGGTATGGATGCAGGACGCGATTGGTTTTGGCTTATCCGACCCCACGGCAATGACCCTGGCGACGGTTGACAGGAATGGACAGCCGACTCAGCGTATCGTGCTGTTAAAGCAGTTTAGTGAGGATGGTTTTATATTTTATACCAACTACAGTAGTCGCAAGGCTGCCGATATAGAGCATAACTCGCAAGTGAGTCTGCATTTCCCCTGGCATGAAATGGACCGCCAGGTTCACCTGAAAGGCATTGCCGGCAAAATCCCAAGATCGCAGTCGTTGAAGTATTTTGCCTCCCGACCCTTCGAGAGCCAGCTGTCGGCCTGGGCCTCCCGTCAGAGCGAACGGATCAATTCACGACAATTTCTTTTAATGCAGTACGATGCGATGAAAAATAAATTCGGCCGGGGCGAGGTGCCGTTACCCGATTTCTGGGGTGGTATTCGAGTCATCCCCGAACAATTTGAATTCTGGCAGGGGAGTGTCAGTCGCTTACATGACCGTTTTGAATACCAGCTGAGTGCCGAGAGGCATTGGGATATCGCCAGGTTGTCACCCTGAATTTCAGGATCGACTGTGTTTCGCTGAAGGGTAGTTTGTATGCTCTCCGAACAGGTAACTGAAGTTCCACGATTTCACGATTGCCTGACCCTCCAGCGCGAAAATTTCTATACTCAAATCGGGTAGCGAAAGTACCATGCAGCTGTGATTTAGTGGCGTGCTACCTGGATTAACAATGAAAGTGCTACCAAGGCGTTCGGCGAATGCCTGGTGAGTATGTCCGACGATTAATACATCATAATCAAAGTCCTCAAGCGCCTCTGTCCAGTAGTCTCTTTGCTGGTCGATTAACAATCCGTTTTGATCTAACAGCTTAATCCCGCCGTGCTGAGAGGAGGGCGGATGCGCATGTACCACGTAGATCGATTTACCTTCAATATAGTATTCGAGTGTCTCCGGTAATGCCTGCAGGAACCGGTATTCAGGGCTATTTTTTGCGTCGGGATTATCTTCCAGAAACGACTGGTCGTGGTTGCCGGTAATAGTTTCGCAGTGGTGTCTTTCGAGCAAATCGATGGTTTCTGAAAGCTGGTCAAAGTAGCCGGCAATGTCGCCGGCGCAGATGATTTTCGATACCTGTTCCCGTGCGAAGATGTCCAGCGCCTGCTTTAGCGGCTTCGGGCTGGCGTGGACATCGCTGACTAATCCGATTTTGGTGGGCATGTTTAAGCACCGAAATGATTCGAAATTTAGTTAAAGGCAGGAATAACTTCGCTACAGAATAGTTCCAGTGAACGCTTCTGTTCCTTGTGTCCAAGACCTAAACTGGCGTAATAGATAAACTCATCGACACCAGCGGCTTCGTATTGTTTTAACCTGGCGATGACTTCGTCAGGGGTGCCGAACATCAGGTTTTCACGTAGCATTTGCGGATCATACTCGTCGCGATTTTCAAGCGCCTCAAACGGGATTTGTTTTGCGAAACCATTGACCACGTCACCGAGGTTTTTGAACAGGTTTTCAAACTGCCCAAGCTGGCGTGTTGCCGCCTTAATCGGCACTTCCCACTGATCCTGTCTATCGTATAAGGCGGTATGACGCATCATCGCAATGATTGGCCTTGTCGCGCCGGGGTTCGCCTCCATCGCTTCGTCTAGTCTCGACATATAAAGTTCGACTTCGGAAAAAGGTCTGGTCAACGGCCAGGACATGATGTGGCAGCCGTTTTTCACGGCATAGTCAAAGGTAATAGGTGCACGTGCTGCGACCCAGACCGGCGGATGCGGTTTCTGCACTGGTTTTGGAACTGATGTGGCTGTTGGGAAAGACCAGAATTCGCCATTGTGTTCATAATCACCTTGCCATAATGCTTTCACAGCGGGAAGCATTTCGTTCATATAACGCCAGGCATCGGACTGTTTAAGGCCGGGATGCATGCGGTCGAACTCGCGTTGGTAGGCGCCGGAACCGATGCCGAACTCAAGCCGACCGCCGCTGAGTAAATCGGTCATCGCGGCTTCTCCGGCAAGCCTGATAGGCGTCCAGTAAGGCGCGACGGCGACTGCTGTGCCGAGACGAATATTTTCGGTATGGTTTGCCCACCAGGTCAAAATCTGGAACGGGTTGGGGGCAATGGTCATTTCCATCGAGTGGTGTTCGGCCGCCCAGACGATATTAAATCCACCCTGATCGGCCATTTTCACCATGTCCAGGGTGTGGTTCGCAACGTCGGTCATATCGAGACTGTCGTCAATGCGTTCCATATTGATTGCCAGTTGAAATTTCATTTTGTTTACCTCGGCTTTTTGCTGATACTAACGGGCAATGAGCTGACTTACCAGAGCTTCTATGACCGCAGAAATTGAAGTATTGGGTCGATAAACAGATCGGGCTTCTCAACCAGCCCCATATGCTGCAATGCTGGCACGATAATGGTTTTTGCCCCCTCGATTTCGCTGGCAATCCCGTGGCACATTTCCGGTGTGCTACCGCTATCATTTTCACAGGTTATCACCAGCGTCGGCTGTGTCACTGGTGGCTCCGGGTTAATTAATTCAATCACACCAGTGGCCAGTACCTGTCGGCATAAAGCGTAATCAGTTGGATCGTTGGACAAAACCCAGCTCCTGACCTGTTGAATATAATCGTCGTTGGACTCTCGGAATTCTTTCGTGAACCAGCGTTCGATAGTGGCGTCCAGGGTGGCGGCGGCCCCACCGGCAGCGGTATCAGAGGCCCGCTCTTCGACCCGCTTCTGTGCCTCGGCTGTGCGTTCATGCGGCGAGTTTAAAATAACCAGTGCAGAGACGCGTGAACCGAAGTCCAGTGCAAAACGCCGGTTAATCATACCCCCCAATGAAAATCCGATCAGTGTGCTGCTGTCGATTTCGAGTTCATCGAGTAGTTTGCGTAGCTGGACTGCATAAACGCTCAAGTCGGGTTTGCCTGGTGGAGAAACCGATTCACCGTGTCCGTACAAATCGTAACTGAGGACGCGGTATTGCCTGGAAAAGGCGGGTAGATATTTTTCCCATATTTGCCGATTCAAGCCCAGGCCATGAATGAATACAATAACAGTCGCATCTTGTGGGCCGTTTAAGTCGTAGCTGGTACCGTTGTTACTCGTGGGCATTTTTTTTATCTCGGGTTATAGCGATTTTCTACGCGATATAATTTGCTCCCGCCAGGCCGTAATGATACCGGCGGTTGCAATTAACACCATACCGGATAGTGCCTGAGTGCTCGGCCACTGGTCAAAGAGCAGTTTGCTCCAGAGGGCTGCGAATAACAGATAAACAAAATCCATCGGCGCGAGTAGACTGGCGTCAGCAGTCATGTAGGCGCGAGTCAGGCAAATATTGCCGGTAAGATTTAAAACCGACGACAGCAGCGCAAAACCGAGCACCAGTAAGGTGAGTTCGGGCCAGCCAATCGCGACAAATGGCAGGCTTTCCTGTAGCTCCAGCGAAAGCGGGAATATCGATAAAAAGGCAATGCCAGCCAGGCCGCAGATGAGGAACATCAAACCGACCACAAAAGCCAAAGCCAACGGGCTTTCGCCCCGGCAGCCGCGACGCAGAGTCAACACATTACAGGCAAAAAAGAAGCCGGCGATAACCGGCAGTATCTGTACGCTGGAAAAATCTTCCTGCCAGGGACTAAGTACAATGGCCGCACCGATGGCGCCGAGTATCATGGCGCCGATGCGCCAGCGCCCGGGTTGTTCGCCAAGAACGGGAGCAGCCAGCAGAGAAATAAATATAGGGTAGGTGTAAAGTCCGGCGGCCATTTGAGCGACGGTCAGAAAAGGCGCGCCGGAAAAAAAGAAAAACATGCAAATCATCAAGAAGCTGGAGCGTAGTAGTACCGCGCGCCACTTGGCCGGGCGCAGCAGCGCGTAACTACCACTGAGTCCTGCCAGCATCACCGCAAAGCCGACGTTACCGATTGATCTTAGGGTTTGAAATTGCCAGAAAGAAGTCTCGGACGACATTAGCTTCACCAGTGAATCCTGGCAGGCGAGTGTAAATACACCGACCAGTAGTAA
>JAOUJX010000180.1 GCA_029882955.1 Gammaproteobacteria bacterium | reverse complement strand
ATTTCACTACTGGGAACTAGTTCGGCCAGGTGCGGTCATTGACTGAATTTGTGGAATCACTGTACAGTACAATCAAAAATTGCTCAGGATGCCGGGGTCGCGTCTTGAATTGTGAATTCAGGGTTCAAATCAAAACCACAGAATCAAACCTACCCAACCCATCAATATTACCCCGACCCTTCGATTTCGTTGATTTCTTGATCTGGAAATACCCCTTCCCTCAAAACTATCAACCCACCAACGAACAAAGCACCTCCGCTCCCTGCAATAACTTATCATTCGGCACCGTATAACAAACCCGAAAATGACTATCGCGTTCGCTGAACACCGAACCGGGAATGATCAATACATTGTTTTCGATAGCAGTCTCGACAAAGCTGTCGCCGTTATAGCCTTCCGGTGCCTTGACGAACAGATAAAAGGCACCATCCGCAGAACCGACTTCGAAACTGCCGGAGAGTGCTTCATACATCAGGTCGCGCTTTACCGCGTAGTCGGACAACTTACTGGTCATATCGGTTTGCGGGCAGGCCAGCGCCGCGTACTGTGCCACACTCGGTGCGCAGACGAAGCTATATTGCTGCATAGTAGCCATGGCCTGGATAATTTCGACAGGTCCCGCGGCATAGCCTAGTCGCCAACCCGTCATGCCGAAGGATTTGCTATGACCCGCCAGCACCAGACAGTTATCGGTATACTCTGAAATCGATTTCATGGGCGTATAGGCAAAGGCCCGATAAATTTCATCGGTTATCACCAGTACACCGTGGCTATCACAAACTTTGGCAATGGCCTGCAATTCTTCATTGCTAAATACCCGGCCAGTCGGGTTGCCCGGGCTATTCAACAGTAGTATTTTTGTCTTAGGGGTAATCAACGCCGCCAGCTTATCCGGATCGATCGAAAAGCCATCGTCATAAGTATCGAGATACACCGCCTTGCCTCCGTTCAGATTAACCAGGTGCTTGTACATGACGAAATAGGGATCCGGGATAATCACTTCGTCGCCATCGTCGACCAGCGCCAGCAGCGAAAGGAATAAACCACCGCTAACACCGGATGTGACTAACATCTGTTCGAGGCGGTAATCGCGGCCGGTAAAAGTCTTTTCTTCAACGATGAGCTGTTCGCGAAGCGGAACAATCCCGTTCGTCGGTGTGTAACTATTCTGGCCCTGCTCAATGGCACCGATGGCAGCCGCCTTGACCGAGTCCGGTACGTCGAAGTCGGGCTGGCCGATACTCAGGTTAATCGGGTCTTTCATACTGCGTGCAAGCTCGAAAACGCGACGGATACCGCTCGAATCGATACGGCGAGCTCGTTTTGCCAATAACGACATGTTCACTCCTGCTGATAATTTTCAGGCGATGTTATCACCATCTAGATAAAACCATCGACCCTGTTCTTTAATAAAACGGCTGAGTTCATGGATTTTCTGCGCTTTGCCGTTGATTTTGTAGCGGGCGATGAATTCGACCGTGGCTTTATTACCTTCTTCTGTGTGACTTAAAACTTTTAATTCTACCCACTTTACCGGTTCCTGGTCGGACAATCCCAGTGATATCGGTCGGGTATCCGGGTGCCAGGAAGCCAGCAGATAAGTTTCGTTGTTAAGGGCGAAAGCGCTATATCGAGAACGCATTAGTTGTTCTGCGGTTTGCGGCAGTAATCCGGCATGGTAACGCCCGCAGCAATCGGTATAGCTTTGGTTGGATCCGCAGGGGCAGACATTGGGATTTTTCATTGTAAAAGATCCGGTTTGTGACTAGTTATTATATGATGAATGTCTTTTAACAAAACAGAGGCCGATAATGAAATGGCACATACTCGGCGTCGGCTCGATAGGGGGCTTATGGGCGAGCCAACTGGCGCTGGCCGGACAGACGGTAACACTCTTATTAAAAGATGCTGAAACATTACGCCAGTATGAAGCTTCTCCTCTGCAACTGGAGACTGCGAATCAGATTGAACGACCTCGTCTTTACGCTACCACGATATCTGAATTAGATGATGATATCGATTACCTACTGGTGACGACGAAAAGCTATTCCACGTTAGCAGCGCTCAGATCCGTCGAGCGGCATTTCACCGGAGAGACAAAAGTCCTATTGCTGCAAAATGGCATGGGGTTTCAACAGGAGGTAGTAGAGAGTTACCCTCAGCAAACCGTGATCGGGGGTATTACCACCGATGGTGCCTACCGCAGCAGTCGTTTTCATGTGGTGTATGCGGGTAAAGGGGTGAGTCGCTTTGGTGCCCTGGCATCCATATCGTCGCAAACTATCAACCAGCTGCGTAGCTGTTTTGGATCGGTAGCGCTGAATGTGGAATGGGTAGACGATATCGGTACCCCGATGTGGCACAAGGTGGCAATTAATGCCTGTATCAACGCGTTGACGGCAATTCATCGTTGCCGAAACGGGGAGCTGCTCGCGAGCGAGGAAACTCGACAAGCTGTAGCCGAGCTGGCTGCAGAAACCGAACGAGTAATGTACGCTGCTGGTATCGCTTCCCCAGCTCCGGGCCTGTTAGACCGTGTTGTCGAAGTAATCAAATCTACCTCGGCAAATTATTCGTCAATGCACCAGGACGTGGTAAACGGTCGAAAAACCGAGGTCGAGTTTATTAATGGGTTTATCTGCGAACAGGGAGAAATACTGGGAATAGAGACGCCGTTGAACCGGACGATGCTGGATCTAATCCTGTCTCTCGAAGTTGCTTACCATGAAAGCTGCTGACGACATTGCGAGTCTAAAATCTGATGAACTTGCCCTATCAGGAGCGTCAGCGGGACTGTTCTGGATAGTTGGCGAGCCGCTTAATTAAATTTTTTACTTTCCCAGCTTTTCCAACAGTCTTGCCCTGTCCTCAATGAGACTTGTAATTGTCAGGGCAATAGCGGCCTGATCAGAGAAACCCTGTAACAGGCTGAGTTCATCGTCGGTAAAAGGTTTTACCTCCTGTCGATATATTGTAAACGCCCCTATTAAACTGTCTCGATGAATCATCGGAATGGCCAGGAAACTTCTTGCGCCGCCAAGCTCTACTGTCGCTATCCGCAACGGATCCCCCTCGCGGTAGAGACTTTCGCTGCAGACATCATGGATATGGATAATACGATGTTGTCTGGCCATCCTGCCTAATCCGGTTCCAGGGCTGGGAACTATTGTGTCAGCCAACAGATACTCGTGAAAAGCCGCCGGAACATTCTTTAAACCCGTCGCTTTAAAACCCCCATCGTCGTAGAGATAGACCACGCCAAGTTGAGAATGTGACAGTCGCAGCGCGTAATCCAGAATGACGTCAAATACTGCATCGAGATCACCCGGCGAGTGGCTGATGACACGCAAAACTTCGTTGGTTGCCTGTTGCTGTGCCTGTACCGTGGCCAGCGCTCTCTCGGTAGCCGACAATGGGGATACCTGGGGCACTATTGTTTCGCCGCTAACTGGCGAGGCTGATATTTGATCCTCGTCTGCAACGTTATCGACCAGGTTAATCAGTTCTATTTTATTGCTGATCTCGAGCTTACGGTAAATCGCAGAAACATGGTTGCGCACGGTGGTTGGAGAAACGCATAACTCGTCAGCTATCTCTTTCGAAGTTTGACCCTTTGAGTAGAGTCGAGCAATTTCCTGCTCACGGGGTGTTAAATTCGATAGTCCGCCGCTTGCCTGAGCTCCCGGACTCTGGTGTTTGTAATCCGACATTTTAGCTATTTCCCTAAAACCTGTCTTCACATGATGCATGGCTAGTACACAAAATGATGCAGATTCATTAGTTATTTTGATGCTGTCTCACTATACCTCACCACATCTTCAGGGGCTAGAGTAGTCGATAACAGTTGAGACTACCCAGAGACAGGAAATGGCTACAGAAAATTCTAACAATATCGTACGTTTAACCGGTGGTTCCATTGACTATCAGTACTATGCAGAGCAGGGGGTGTTGGCACGCAACAGAGAAATAAAAAACATCTCGGGCAGGATACAGGGAACCTGCCGTAAAGCTGTATGCGGGTTACTGGATTTACCGGGAAGCCTGCTCTCCAGAACGGTTTTGGATCGAATCCTCATGAAATCCTCACAAACTGCTCAATACATCCTCATGTCTGGTAGTCGAGGTTTTGTCAGAATTAATTCACTACAAAATAGATAAGAAAGGAGCAAGGGATGAAACACAACGACATTGATTACAGTATCGCCGGATATTCGATACTCGAAGACTTCGCGACAGGGATTATTGACATTTTAAGAATATTTGATCCGGCTCAAATAGTTTCGAAA
Source organism: Gammaproteobacteria bacterium (assembly GCA_029882955.1). Taxonomy (GTDB): domain Bacteria; phylum Pseudomonadota; class Gammaproteobacteria. Next base: position 3,666 of record JAOUJX010000180.1, on the reverse strand, counting down.
TCTGTTCGCAACGAGGAGCTCACAGAAGACAGGGAAATAACGAGCACCGAAGAACGAACAGTTCAATAACTCAGGTAACAGATTCGACATTACTAAAAAGGAGATATCGACGATGAAACCGGAACAACTCAGCTCTGCATTGCAATTACAGGACAGTGCCGTACAGCAGCCATTAGTTAAGCAGGAATCTGCGACGGTATGGCCGCATTAAATGGTCGAAGGCTATGACGCCAAACCTCAAATTCTGATGTCACTGGAAAACGTTTATAACTTACTGGATGGTATCCCTGAGCTGATAGGCATGGAGCCTCTTGGAACACCTGTGGTCTATAACGTGACAGAAAAGCACCACCCGGATATCGGTGTTACCGGGATGCAGATTATTACCACATCGCATATTTCAATTCATACCTTTCCAGTTGGTATGAGAGACGGTAACGCCAGGCAGAGAGACCCGTTCTTCACCTTCGATATCTATTCCTGCAAACCCTATGACGCCAACAAAATCATCGCCTTACTGGGTGAATGGTCGGGCGCTAAACAAATGGAAACCCAGGTAATCAATCGATTTAGCTAGCCTGAAAAGGGGTCATCATGAAAGAGTCATTTGCCATTGCCGCACTGGTCGTTTCCATCGCCGCCAACCTGCCTTACGTGTTTGAAACCATCAAGGGTAGCGCGAAACCGGAAAGAATATCCTGGCTACTGTGGAGTTTATTGGGAGCTACTTATTTTGTTTCAGCACTATTTGAAAATGGTGCCGTTTACTTCACCTTTGGAGAACTGATCGGCCCGGTAATCATACTGTTACTGTCAATAAAATACGGGGTTGGGGGGAATAGTCGCTTCGATATAATTTCTCTGGCTGTAGCGCTGATTGCTTTTGTTCTTCTATTCAATGTTGAAGGAGTTTTGATCAGCCTGCTGCTGGCTCTAACAGTCGATGCCATCGGTGTCATCCTCACGATACGTAAACTGAAAGTGGATCCGACTTCGGAATCGAGGACTTTCTGGGCAATGGGTGTGGTTGCTTCGGTTCTTGCGCTGCTGTCGTTAAGTGAATATAACGTTGAGACAGTGCTATTTCCTGTTTATGTGCTTTCGATTTCGGCGGTTATATTTTTGAAGTCTGAGTCAGAACAATCTGTGGAACTTGAGGATGTTCCTAAAGCGCTGTAGATTTGACCGATCAGAATTTCCTGATGGGTAACCAATGAAAGGACAATGCCTTTGCGGAGAAATAAAATATCAGCTGAGTTCAGCGATTGATGACGCCTATATCTGCCATTGCCGTGACTGCCAGTAATTAAGCGGCGCGCCTTTTCATGCTTTAGGAATTGTAAACAGGGAAGCATTTAATGTTCTTAGTGGAGAACCGAAAATATTTATGCATGAAACACAGAAAAGATTACACCCTCGGTTATTCAGGTAGTCCTGCCAATTTCAGTTCCTCCGCTATTTTCTTTTTCACATCAGGGTCACGGTATATAAGATTGTCAACATATCTACAAACTGAAAACTCAGGATTAATTCTAAGGGCTTCAGAAGCTTCATGTTCAGCCTCCTTAAGTCGGCCTTGCTGGATCATTATCCCAGCTAACCCGACATGAGCTTCTAGAGAATCGTTGTCACGATTTTTCATTTTTACATAAGCATCAGCCGCCTCTTTCAGGTTACCTAACAACCTGTTTATTTGTCCCATATGAGATAAATACCATAAACTCGCTAGAACCTGGAATTGTTTCATTAGTAGTATGGTATTAAACTAGATACATAAATTTCCGTTCATCCAAATGGAGATAACCCAATGTCTGAGAGTACTTTCAATCTATCAGGCGGTTGTCATTGTGGTGCTGTACGATACACGATGCACGCCCCACCATTATCCGTTCAGCACTGTCATTGCGAAACCTGTCGAAAAACTAGCGGCTCGTTTTATGTAACTGGTGGTGTCGTGAGACGAGATATGGTTGAAATCGAAGGCGCTGAAAATCTGACAAAATATAGAGCCTCAATAACATTTGAACATCAGTTTTGTCGTACCTGCGGATGTTATCTATTTGCTTATGATGATGACGAAACCAACCTATTTTATATTGCGATACCAACCTTGGATGGTGGGGTTGATCCGGGCCACCCCAGGGATATGGAGTCACATATCTATATGGGCTTAAGGGCGGAATGGGAACATGTCAGCGATACTATTCCTCATTTCGAAAAGAATGGTCCAGGAGAAATCATTACTGAAATTCAGAGGATCGAAGCTGAATGATACTATCGCCTCTCACTCGATGTTCCCGCCTGATCCGATTGGCGGCATTTTGTTACTCCATCCCCGCCTTTCGCAAACCATCATAGAGGCGGTCGAAATCGGCTTTGTCCCTATATTCGATGGCTCCGTGCCAGTAAGGTTCCCATGCTTCTATTTCACGGCCGGGAAACACGGCCATCTCCTGTTTGGCAATGCGTAGAAATTTTTCGAGGTTAGCCCGCGCATCGTCGAGGCACCCCGCCTGGGCATAGCTGGCGGCGAGCCAGCCCCGAACCTCGTTCATTGGCTTATTGATCGATGCTAAATTGTTAATCGCTTCTTCAAATTCTTCCGCCGTAAAGCAGGCAATACCCCTGAGCCATCGGATCCAACTCGGTTCCATGGGATTGAGGTGCATCGCTTGATCGAATTTCTGGATTGCCTGAGCAGGCTTGCCAATTGCCGTCAGGTAAAGTCCTTGAAGGGCAATTGCCTGAAAATCGTTGGGGTTGAGCCGGATCGCCTTCTCGAATTTCTGGCCAGCCTCATCGAACTTCCTGCGATAGAGAAGAAGTATGCCCAGTTGACTGAATATTCGACTGTCGGTGTCGTCTAATGCGAGCGCCGACTCCGCGGCTTTCATTGCCTCGCCAAGCGCCTTGTCGCGGCCATCGACCCAGTGGGCCATCGATTCCATCAAACTGACCAGCGACAGATGGTAGTGTGCCATTGCCAGCCCCGGGTCGAGTTCGATAGCCTGTTCCAAATATTGCCGAGCTCTTTGGTAGTCCTCCTTCGTGTTGCCGTCCTCGGCCGCCGCAGCTCGCAAACAAAAATCGTAAGCACGCAAGTGGGCATCACTCATTCGAGTGACACGCGTCTTTCCGGCAACATCGATTCGACCGTCCATGGTCGATACAATCGTTTTCACCAGGTCGTCCTGTACGGCGAAGATGTCCTTGAGCTCGCGGTCGTAGCGTTCTGCCCAGATATGGTTGCCGGAAGCGGCATCGATGAGCTGGGCGGTGACACGGACTCGGTTCGAAACCTTGCGTACGCTGCCTTCGACCACGTATTGTACCCGAAGCTTGCGGCCGATCTCACCGACATCGACCGACTGGCCTTTGAAAACAAACGACGAGTTGCGGGCGATGACAAAGAGTGAGTGAAAGCGGGAGAGTTCGGTAATAATATCCTCAGTAATACCGTTTACCAGGTATTCCTGTTCAGAATCATCGCTCATATTGACGAATGGAAGCACGACAATCGATGGTTTATCAGGGAATGGTAAATTTTCAGATGAGTCTTCTATCTCAACTTCTTTCGCTGACAGGGCTTCTGTAGATTTGGAGATTTCAGCAACAAACTGATACCCACGACCATGAATTGTTTTTATAACAGCTTGTTTGTTTCCG
>JAOUJX010000179.1 GCA_029882955.1 Gammaproteobacteria bacterium | reverse complement strand
GTGGCGAACTGGGTAGCGTACTCGCGTTTAGCGAAGAAGCTTTTGAGGGATGGTGGAAAAGATTGATAGAATGAAGTTTTTAACCCGGCACCTGGTAATGCTGTTATGGCTGCCTACTACAGTATCTGCCGAGCTCATTTTAGGAGTACATCCCTTTAGGGATGCTGCTGAAATAACACGAAGCTTTTCTCCGCCGGGCGATTATCTCAGCGAGAAACTCGGTGAGAAGGTTGCGGTAAGGGTAATGTCGACATCGCTTTTATCGGTCCGGCCCTGTATGTCAGGCTGATAGATCGCTACGGTCAAATACCTCTGCTTGCGCGACTTGAAGTGAACGGCAGCGACTACAACAATTTACGCGGGACTTTGCAATGGATAAAGACAGTCGACTAAGTAAGGTCTCGCAATATTTAGAACTTATTTTCAGTTCCAGATTCCTTTTTATCCTGTTCGTAGTGGCGGTGTTATCGAGTACATTTCTAATAGTCGCACAGCATGAAGAAAATGGACTGAATATTAATCGGGAGCAGGTAAAACTGCAGACCGGCCTGATCCTGGACTATGATCTGAGCGCTATAGAGGCTGATAACAGGAGCTACGCCCAAAAAGTATGGATGATGGCCCTGTTCCTGCTGGCAATCTATACAGTTCTGTTTTTTCTTTTGAGACAAGAACGTCGTCAACGCATCAAACTGGAGGAGGCACAACAAACACTGATAAAAACACAGGATGAGCTGCGAGAGCATCGTAATAAACTGGAAGAACGGGTAGAGGAACAAACGCACGAACTGCTCGTTGAAAGTAACCGGATCAAAAATATACTGGAAGGGACTAACGCCGGCTCGTGGGACTGGGATATTTTATCCGGAGTCGTTGAAATCAATGATCGCTGGGCAACCATGCTCGGATTTGAAGTCGAAGAGATATCGCCTGTTACCTTTGAGTTCTGGAAAAAGCATATGCATCAGAATGACTTCGACAGGATAAGCAAAGCATTGCAAAAGCATTTTTCCGGCGAGCTCGATTATTACGATGTCGAATTTCGTTTGCAGCATAAGGCGGGTTACTGGAAGTGGATAAACGCTCGCGGAAAAGTGGTGGAGCGCGACAATGATGGCAGTCCGCTTCGAATGAGTGGCACTCATCTGGATATAACAAAACGTAAAGAGGTGGAACTGGTCCAGGAACAAGCCAAAAAAGCTGCCGAGGCTGCAACATTAATGAAGAGCGAATTTCTCGCCAACATGAGCCATGAGATTCGCACACCAATGAATGCTGTATTAGGCATGATTCAACTATCCCTGCAAACGAAGCTTGATGAAAAACAGCACAATTATCTTATCAAGGCCCATCAATCTGCGGAAAATCTACTAAGGATCATTAACGATATCCTGGATTTCTCCAAGATCGAGTCCGGTAAAATGGTCATGGAATCGATTGATTTCCGCGTTGAAGATGTGATTGATAATGTCAGGAATATCATCGCTCTAAAGTGCGAGGAGAAAGGGATATCGATGAATTTTGAAATCACCGCAGGCATACCTACTGCCCTGATAGGAGATCCATTGCGTTTAGGTCAGGTGTTATTAAACCTCGGCAACAATGCCATTAAATTTACGCCTGAAAAAGGCTCGATCATGCTGGGTGCCGAGCTTCAAAGTAAGGATGGTCACCAGGCCATGATTCATTTTTGGCTGAAAGATAACGGCATCGGCATAAGCCAGGAGCAAATGGGGCGATTGTTCGAATCGTTTAGTCAGGCCGATACGTCTACTACACGTAAATTCGGCGGTACCGGACTCGGACTCGTCATCTCAAAGCAACTGGTTGAACTGATGCAGGGTGAGCTGTGGGTCGAAAGCGAAGCGGGTATTGGCAGTACGTTCCATTTCACTGCCAAATTTCGGCTACAACAGGGTGAGCCTTCTCCTCGTCAACCTACTATTCCGGAAAAAACAGAGGAAGCCACCAGAGCTTTTAAAAAGCTGCGTGGCTGCAAGGTACTGGTGGTAGAAGATAATCCAATCAACCAGGAACTGATTCGCGAATTACTGGAGATGCATGGTTTGATTGTTGAAACAGTCAATAATGGTCGCGATGCGGTGGTATTATTGGCAAGCGAGTCATTTGATGGAGTATTGATGGATTGCCAGATGCCCGTAATGGACGGCTACGAAGCAACCCGCCAACTACGTTTACAGAAACAGTTTCATGGCATGCCGATTATTGCCTTGACCGCCAATGCAATGAAGGAAGACAGAGAGAAGGCCCTGTCCTGTGGTATGAACGATCACATTCCCAAACCGATCAACGTAAACCAGATGTCCATCACCATGTCGAAATGGATGAGCCCGAATAACAGCGATAATAATGAATCGCCCGCAGATAATATTGAAATGAACCCAACCACAAACTCATATGATTGGTTTTTACCGGGCGTGGATATCGATTTGGGTATGCAAACCACAGGAAATAACGAGTCCCTGTATAGACGATTGTTAATAAAATTCCGTGATAGCAATCCGGCTTTTGAACAGAAATTGAATGAAGCGTTAAAATCTGATGAAGCGGAGGCTGGTATTCGTGTCGCGCACACGCTAAAAGGAGTGGCTGGTAATCTCGGGATGACCGATATACAGGAGGCAGCCCAGGCACTAGAGAAGGCCTGTTGCGATAAGGCTGACAACATCCCTTCATTGTTGAAAAATCTTGTCGAAAAATTGAATATCGTTTTAACTGGATTAAAAGATCTGTAATACTAACTACAACCTCTTTTTAGACATAATAAAAAGTAGTATCTCCTTCCCCCTCTTGATCTGATGAGGAGCTCTCACGTATTCATTTCGTCCCAAAATATTGATATCCTTAGATTTTCAGGAAAAGTATCATTCCCGGAGCCTTCTGGAATATTTTCAATCTTTGGACTGAATTAGGAATTACCAATGCGTTTAATTTCGATACCTGTCAAATTCTGTTGTGCGCTGGTTGCAGCTACAGCCATCTTAATCAATCTGCCGGTAATGGCGCAGGATATGCCAACTGCATCCGAGGCTTCACCTGAGATTTATAAGGTTCTGGCTGAGAATGAAACAATGAGAGTGATTCTTGGAACCTGGCAACCCGGAGAACGGGATGACTGGCACGGTCACCCGCCATCTTCGGTTTTTTACGTGACTGATTGTCATGTACGTCTATTTTTCCCGGACGGAAGTGTTCGAGATTTAACCCGACAGCAAGGCAAGGGCCGTGCCCGGAAAAAACCGGTAAAGTCGCACCGGCTGGAGAACATTGGTGACAAGGTGTGCCAAATTCTTATGACCGAGGTTAAGATCGCGGAATAATTTTGCAAGCGGACTCCCGGCTGGCCCGGCGATTTGTGTTTCATTCCGAAAATCATTAACCTGTTAGCATTCATCTTGCGCTATGACAGGTCTATTAGTTTCTGACATATGGATATCAGCCTTCAGTCCGGGGCAAATCGTCAATACTCGGCAATAAAAATCGATAACGGTACTTTTTATCCGGACTTACTTCAACTCGACTTCGGAGACAGGATTTGTAAGCTAGAACTCCGGGCGTCCAGGTTGCTCGAATACCTGGCCTGTAGTCCGGGTCAACCCCATACACGGGATAGTCTGATTCAAAACGTCTGGACAAATTCTTTCGTTGGTGACGAGGTGTTAACCAATGCGATCACTAAAATCCGACGCGCCTTCGACGATGACAGCCAGGATCCTCGCATTATCGAAACTATCCCAAAGGTCGGTTATCGCCTGATTGCCAGCATCGACTACATAAGTGACAGTGAGCCGGCTGAAGTTTCAACACCCCAAACCACGCCCCCCCCTGTTTCGGTAAAAAAGCTATTTAACAAAAAGAAGCGACTGACAGTAATTGCTATCGCTCTGGTTGCTGTGGTGGCTTACCTTGGCCTGGTTATTAAAGATCCTCAAAACCCAGCAGGTATGGATTCAGCCAGGACGAGTCCCATCACTGCACAATCGACAGAGATCGAAACGCCTGGTTCTAGTCAAAAGATTGCAGGAAGCGAAAATCTCCCGGTGTCGGAATTCCGTGACTGTAACTATTGCCCTGTGATGGTCACCATTCCACCCGGTGACTTTTTAATGGGTCTTGAGGGAGAGCCGGCCGACGCCGACGAAGGCCCGGTTCATCGTGTTCAAATTGAGTATCCGTTTGCACTGTCCAAATTTGAATTAACCTTCGGTCAATGGAATGCCTGTGTTGATGGAGGTGGCTGTAGCGCTTACCGGCCTGATGACGAGGGTTGGGGTTCAGGGCAGCGTCCGGTTATTAACGTATCGTGGTTTGATGCAAAGGCCTATGTGAACTGGATTCGGGATCGTACGGGAAAAAACTACCGATTGCCGACAGAGGCAGAATGGGAATATGCCGCCCGGGCCGGGTCACCTAATCTGTACCCCTGGGGTCACACCATTGATGCGGGTAAAGCAAATTACGGAAATTTCCGCGCAAAAACTGTTGTAGTCGGGCTGCACGACTCTAATAATTTTGCCTTGCATGACATGGTAGGAAATGTCTGGGAATGGGTCGAGGACTGTTATTCTGCGAATGCTTATTCCTCACATCGTCACTATCCAGCTGCTTTTCCAGGAGACCCGGCAAACTGTCGTCATCCTCTACGCGGTGGTGCCTGGGATGTAGATACTTCTGATGGTGTGCATCTGCTCCGTTTATCGGTACGCGAGAAAGCCTTACCCAATGGCCGCTATAGTAATTTCGGCATCCGGGTAGCCCGCGATCTGTAGGTTTTAACCTTCCCTACCCAGTAATCCATCCTGCATGCGCCACTGATTTTGCATCCTGGAGGCGATGTCAAGGTCGTGAGTCACTATCACCAGTGCCGTATTTAAATCGCGGTTTAAATTGAGCATTAATTCAAGCATCTGACCGGCGGTCTGGCTATCCAGGTTCCCGGTTGGTTCATCGGCTAGCAGACAGTCAGGGCGAGTCACCAGTGCCCTGGCCAGCGCTACTCGCTGGCGTTCCCCGCCAGAAAGCTCGCCGGGTTTATGTTCAGCACGTTGTTCTAATCCAATTCGTTCCAGCCACTCATCGGCCTCTGCCAGTGCCTGCTGTCGGGGTAGTCGCCGGACCAGCAAAGGTATGGCAATATTTTCACGTGCGGTAAATTCGGGTAACAGGTGATGAAACTGGTAAATAAACCCTAAATGTTGATTGCGTAAATTACCGAGTTTTCTTTCGGATAATCCCGAAATCGATTGTCCATTAACCTGGATATCGCCGGAAGAACTATGATCAAGCCCTCCAAGCAAATGCATTAAAGTACTTTTACCTGCACCTGAGGCCCCGATAATAGCGTGACTCTCTCCTGCACCCACGGCAAAATTAATACCCTTGAGTACCGACACATCCTGCTTCCCCTGTTTATAGGTTTTATATAAATCACGGGCTTCGATAACCAGTCCAGATGGGCTTGCACTACTCATAACTCAGAGCCTCGGCAGGTCGGGTTTTAGAAGCGCGCATGGCAGGATACAGGGTCGCGATTATCGAGATAAAAAACGATAATAAAGTTATCTTGATTACATCGGACTGCTTCAGGTCAGACGGCAAATCGGTTATCGGATAAACCCCTGTGGGTAAAAACTGTGTATGGAAAAATTGCTCCAGGGCAGGAACAATCACATCGATATATGACGCCACTAACACGCCGCTGGCAAGGCCAAACAGGGTACCGATTAAGCCGATTATCGTACCCTGCACCATAAATACCCACATGATCGACAACGGTGAGACACCGATGGTGCGTAATATAGCAATATCCGATTGTTTGTCGGTGACTACCATTACCAGCGTCGAGACAATATTAAACGCTGCTACCGCCACTATCAGTGACAGAATAATAAACATCACGGTTTTCTCGGTTTGTACGGCCTTGAAATAATTGGCATGCCGTAATGTCCAGTCAGAAACCCAGTAGTCAAAACTCAGACGCTCGCGCAGTTCGGTTCGTACCAGAGGGGCTTTATCCATATCGTTGAGCTTGAGGCGCAATCCACTCACAGCACCATCGAGTCGAAACAGGCGACTGGCATCCTGATTATGAATAATGGCACTGCTGCGGTCGTATTCGTAAACCCCGATTTCGAATAGCCCCACAACTTTGAATCGGCGTAAGCGCGGCAAAAATCCAACCGGCGATGCGGTCGACTGAGGCGTGATCATGGTAACCCGGTCTCCCGGTACCACGTCCAGGGAGTTGGCCAGACCGGTGCCAAGGATAATGCCGTATTCACCGGGTTTTAAATCGGAGAATTCACCAAAGGTCATATGCTGATCAATTTTCGAAACCTCGGGTTCGAACTCCGGATTTATCCCGCGAATCACCGCGCCACTGACCGATGAGCGATTCGACAGCATTGCTTCGGCTTCGACATAGGGTGCACTGCCAATCACCGCACTATTTTCTCTCACCTGATCGCTCAATGCCTGCCAGTTTTGCAAACGACCATCATAGCTACTCACCGTAACATGCGAGACCATGCCAAGGATGCGACCCCGGAGTTCCTTTTCAAAACCATTCATCACCGACAAAACAACTATCAGCGCCATGACGCCAAGCGCGATACCGAGCATGGATATCAAAGAGATGAATGAGATAAAGTGGTTGCGCCTTTTCGCTCGTGTATAGCGAAGACCGATAAAAAGTTCGAGGGGTAAATTCATGGCGCGGATTAAACCATGAATATATAACCTTAACCACCGTTGAAGTGGGAAAATTTCACCGGCTACTTATCACCGGTTGCCTGAATAATACAGCGTGATATAGTTATCTTTAATTAACGGAGACAGGCGTCGGCGCTTTCAGGTACCTGACAAAGTAAAGAGCTCCAGGAGATCAGAGAATATGCTCAAGAAACATTACTTTTTAATACTTGCCGGTTTACTGGTCGCCCCTGCTTCACAAGCCGAAAACCTGGCCATTCCGGGGCACACAGTAAATGGTGAGACTCAGGTCATGCCCAGGCGTGGCATAAACATGGACGCGGTAATCGAAGAATTCGGCCAACCCGACGAGCGCTTCGGCCCTGTTGGCGACCCGCCAATCACCGAATGGGTATATGGCGGGTTTCGAGTATATTTCGAGCATGAACTGGTCTTGCATTCAATTAATCTCAACACCCTGGTATTCCCCCAGCAGTAAAAAAACGTATTCTTTATCTGCTACCGCAGTAATTAAAAAGATATCGATACAGTAGAATACGATTGAATCAATAATCTATTAATAATAGCTAAACTGGAAAATAACAAGAGAGCACTATCCCATGAAACTACCTGATATAACACTAGCTATAGCAGCTACCATGCTAATAATAAGTGGCTCCTCTAGTGCAGCAGAAGTCAATATTACTCCAGAACTGGAAAGCATTTCCGTCATGCATGGCGGTTCGATGACTACCATTATGCGAAACCAGGATCAGAAAAATACCGTGAGTCCGGCATTTGCCAGGACTTCGCGTAAATGTCCTCCATTTTGTATTCAACCATCGACTCTGGCACCCGGTGTAGAAACCATTGGGGAACTCGAGGTGATCGATTACCTGCAACGCATGAACGACGGCGATGACAGTATATTAGTAATCGATTCGCGCACGCCTGACTGGGTAGCAAAAGGCACTATTCCTGGTGCCATCAACATCCCCTGGACGGCATTAAACCCGGCCAAAGGCGCCGATCCAATATCGATCGGAGAAATTCTGGAAGATAAATTTAATGCCAGCAATCTGGAAGGCCTGTGGGACTATAGCAAGGCCAAAACGCTGGTCATGTTTTGTAATGGCATGTGGTGCGGACAGTCGCCGAATAATATAAAAACCCTGCTAAAGTTCGGTTACCCCGCGCATAAAATCAAGTGGTATCGTGGTGGTATGCAGGACTGGGAAATACTCGGTCTAACC
>JAOUJX010000178.1 GCA_029882955.1 Gammaproteobacteria bacterium | reverse complement strand
CCGATTTGGCCACCCCGCTACGCTCACTGGCAGCGCTAAAGCTATGCTGATCGACCACCGCGACAAAAGCTTCGAGCTCTTCAAATTTATTCATATTGTTCTGATTATGGCAACAGTATTTTAATAATAGGACAGTTTATCCCTGATTCGAATACAACCATAATAACCTCGTTCTTAACCTGGAGACAACCAAAATGAACAATGCGAAAAATCTCGCTATCAGCGGTGCATTCTTACTACTTTTTGTCCATGGCCCTGGCCAGTGGGCGCTTAACTCAAAAATCTAAAGCACATCAACACTGTTTCTACCAGGCGGGTAAACGTAAATGCCGGAACCCGTTATAATAGCGCGCAGTCACAGATCGAAAGCCGCTACGCCGCCTGATCATCGAATTGTGAGAGGATAGTTAAATGACCAAAGCTAGAAAAGTTGAACAACTGGTAACCGGCATGCCTGCCACCGATGGCGCAGGCGTAGAGCTGGTACGAGTCATCGGCCAGCCCAGGCTGATGGATCTCGACCCCTTCCTGCTGCTCGATGCTTTCCGCTCGGATAATCCGGACGACTACATCGCCGGATTTCCAGCCCACCCGCACCGCGGCTTCGAAACCGTCACCTATCTGCTCAACGGTCGCATGCGCCACCAGGACAGCGCGGGTAACGAAGGTGTCATCGAACCCGGTGGCATCCAGTGGATGACCGCAGGCCGAGGCATCGTACACTCCGAAATGCCCGAGCAGGAAGACGGCTTGCTCGAGGGTTTCCAGCTCTGGATCAACCTGCCCGCCAGCCATAAAATGACCGAGCCAGGCTACCAGGAGCACAGCGCCGAAGGTATACCCGTCGAATCGAGACCAGGCACCGACATTCGAGTGATCACCGGGGAAACGTCTCAGGGCACCAAAGGCCCCGTCAGCCAACCCTTAACCGCACCGCTTTACATTGACGTCACGCTGGAAGCTAACACTGAATTTAAAGAGACACTGGCCACATCACATAACGCTTTTGTGTACGTCATCAAAGGATCGATAAACATCGACTCAAACCTGTTGACGCGTGACCAACTGGCCGTATTGAGTAGCGGGGATTCCCTTAAACTCGATAGTTGTGACGAGGGAGCCAGATTTTTGTTAATCGCCGGAAAGCCTCTCGGCGAACCCGTGCAACGCGCCGGTCCGTTTGTGATGAATACGCGCGAGGAATTGCATCAGGCTTACCACGATTACCAGTCGGGACGGTTTTAGACGACTTTAAATCCACCCGGAGATTATCCGCAGAGATTATATTTTTTGGATTGTGAAGCCGACAGGCCGCTTCGAACCGTGAATAAGAGGGATCTGTTACACTTAACAGACCAAATTACCTTAAGGAGATCCGTAAACATGTTAATCATTCCCGAAATTCAGATCCAGAACGGCCGCGTGATCACGCGTTCCGCCAGTGAGGGAAATGATCTAGTTCACGATATTTCACCCCTGGATGCGTTACAGAATTTCACCTCCGCCGGTGCTAGTATCATGCAGGTCGTCGATATTGATGCGGCACGCTCGAAGGAGGCCAATAACCAGTCACTGATAAAGCAGATGATTTCTGAAACCGATACGCCGGTACAGGTGTCAGGTGGGATCAGAACGCTAAGCCAGATCAATGACTGGTTCGAATCCGGGGCTGCCCGCGTTGTCCTCGGAACCATCGCTATTACAGACGCCCCCCTGGTAATCGAGGCCGCGAATCGCTATCCCGGCGGCATCATTGTTCACCTGGTTACGCGTGACGGTTATGTCATGATCGACGGCTGGGAAACCCAGACCGCATTTAAACCGGAGGACATTATCCGGGAACTTCAGGTATCGGGTATCGCCGGCATAATCCACAAAGCCACCGAAGTCATGGACGGTGATTTTTTGGAGGAACTCGCGTTGACCGAGCAACTCAGTCATGATGTATCAATACCGATATATTCCAGCGGTACCGCACTGACACTGGACGATATATCACGATTACGTTACCTGCCGAATATTAACGGCACCGTGATTAGCCATGCGCTGATGACTGGTGATATTTTACTCGAGGATGTACTGCGTATAGCCGCACAGAAAGATACCAACCCCGAGCCGGAGACCATTACCCCCAATGTGAAAATGGGGATGCACCAGGGCATTAGAGCCTACCTCGCAGCGTACAACACCTCGCAGGCTTCCAGAGTCTGGAACCTGATGCTGCGCGAAACCATTACCGATGACAACCCTTACATGGAGATCAGTATTCCGCAAATCGATCTTGAAATTGATGAAGGCAATACGGCACCAAGACAGATACAGGAAAGCTACGAGACTGAACTGGACAAGTCGGATATTGTTATCGTCATACTCGATGGTATCGAAGTAGACTCCTGGACAGGTTTCGAATGCGGTTATGCGCGCGCTAAAGGCAAGTATATTTACGGCATAACAGCTGACCACGAAATGAAAGATCCGGCACGAAAACGATACGCCTCAATGTGTGACGAACTGGTTTTCTACACCCCCGGTGATGATTTTAATATTTCTCATAGTGAAATATCGCATGCACTGGCAAGCCGGACTATGGTGCAGCATCAGGAGGGCTGAAACTTCAGGGGAAGGTGGCTTCAGCAGTCACCTCTAATTCGGTGACGTCGGTTGCTATAAAATCTTGAGTCAGTGTCGCCATTCCTCGGAAATATCCTGCCTGGGTGTTAGCAATCACTTGATTACAAAATTTACTCACCCAGAGTGACAGATGCCTTTTCAAAAACGATACCTCGATATCGCGGATCTTTTCTGCTTCCTCACGATCTGCCGCAGCCCACGCTTTCGACTCCGCAGCGCTTAACTGCTGCATAAACTCGAGCTCCACACTGATGTGGTCAGGTAGGTCTTTATATTCCCGCTTGAATTCGAAGCCGGTCTGAGAAATAAATCGCTGTACCGCAACTGCAGGTTCTCCCCAAAGTTGGTCTCCACCTGGAACGTGAACGGATTCGCAAGGCGCGATATGTTTGCCAGGGCCGACAAACAAACGGGCATACTCGACAGCGAGATCGAAGATTAACTCGGCTTCGGCCCGGTCGAAAAAGTCCGCTTCCAGTTCGATGCCTGCTTCACTCAGAGCCATAGAAACGACTGGACTCTTAATCTTTCTTATAAACTCAGTGGTCGGTTCTTTTCGATAAACTGTGGCCAGGAAGCCATAGAGCTGACTGCACTGCTGTGACTTCCTGGCCATTAACACCGGGTCGGAAAACTTCGGTTGTCGGGCCAGCCCCTCCATCACTTAGGCCCTGGTTACCTGAACCACGGTATCCATCCACCGTTGTTGCCCATTAATAGGATCCGGATCATTGGGGATGATCCAGTTTGGGTGGGCGCCGTTTTCGGTCCACCACTTCGCCTCAAGGTCAGTATCATCCGTATTTTCCGGCGGCCTATTGCCCGATGCGTAACGACCATACTCCCAGTGGCCGCAATGGAAGGAGATGGCAATCTGGCCCGGCACTATCGCCGGAGTTACCAGAGCCTTAGTTTCGAGCTCTCCTACTTTTGATTTAACCTTGATCAAATCACCATCGCTAATTCCAAGATTAGCCGCTGTTTGTGGATTTATCCAGCCGGGGTTCTGATGATAGATCTCGGTCAACCATTTACAGTTTTGTGTCCGTGAATGAGTATGGACGTTGACCTTGTAAGTGGTTAACACCAGGTCACCGGCCTGCATTTCCTGATGCTCGGGTATCGGCGTATAAGTGGGTAGAGGTGGAAATCCCTTTGCCTCCATGAGTTCAGAATACAGCTCAAAGTAGCCTGACTTGTTAACCGCATCGGGAGGGAAACCCCTATAGACCTTGCCATTGATCAGCTGCCCCACATACCCTTTGAAGGCCTTACTGGTTTTGACAAAGCCTTTATCCATTGCTTCTGCGGCACTACTGGCACCTGTTTTCTTCCAGTTCCAATAGACGCCTGTGGCCTGATCAAATATCACGCCATCCTTTTCGAGTGCAGCCTGCTTGATCTCCTTTTTATGAGAGTAAAAACTGGGTTTGGCAGACGGATCATGCCAGACGCCGTGCTGCCTCATATACTCAAAGCCGCCGGCTTCCCTGACTCCGGGTGTGTTTTCACAAGTCTCCCTGACATACTCTTCCTTGGTTTTGTAACCCAGTGGAAAACCCATACGCTCTGCCAGATCACAACAAACATCACCGAAATCACGCACTTCACCCAGGGGCTTTACAGTCGGTTGGCGCAGGTAATATTCGGCAATCTGGGCGGGGGATACCATGTCCTCGCAATCCCAGCGTTCCAGATAGGTCGCATCGGGCAGAATGATATCAGCCAGTGCCGAGGACTCGTCGTAAAACGGACTCACTGCAACGGTGTAGGGAATCAGATTTTCGTCCTTCAGTATGTCGATATTCTCCTGTACGTCACCATTGGAGTAGACCGGTTGATAGCAGTACCACATGTATACATCCGGTCGGCCAGCGCTACCATCCTTGATCATTTTCAAGACCTGATGACTCACATGATGAGTCGGTATCGCGGCCTGCCCCTTGAAACCATCGACGATCTTAAGCTTTTTTGAGCCGGGTTTGTTTTTCGGACCCTTGGGATAATTCCAACTGGCGCCTACCGCTCGACAACGGCCACCTGGATTATCGATATTGCCGGTGATGGCCGCCAGCATCTGCATTGCTCGTTCAGCATCGTTGCCGTTGTAATGTGCAACAGTACCCCGATAGCTGACCACACAGGCAGGCTTGGTGGTTGCCAGTTCACGTGCGATCTTCTCAATATTACTGGCGCTGACCCCGCTGAGACTTTCCGCCCACTGAGGGGTATAACCGGCCAGGTGCAGCTTCAATGCCGCCACCTTTTCCGCAGTGCTCGCGTTCCTGTCAGCGGTCACTTTACAGTATTCCAGAAACGCTTCACCATCCCCTTTATAAAGCTCCTCATTGATAATGACATGACACATCGCCAGTGCCACCGCACCATCGGTGCCCGCCTTGATTGGCACCCACTCGCTGGATTTCGCCGCAGTGTTGGATAAACGCACATCGAAAGTAACCATTTTCACCCGGTTAGCCACCAGCGCATCGACCAGACGATGGGCCACGGAGACGTGATTGGTATGCGTTTCCAGACAGTTGCTACCAAAGTTTATAATGTAGCGGGTATTATCAAAATCCCAGTTATCATAATGGCTACCCCAGGTCAGCTCCTGCGCTGTCCACTTCCCTCCCTCACAGATACTGGTATGGTTTCCTATTGTACCGGTACCGTAAGTCGATAGAAAAACATCCTTGATGAGTTTGGAAGAGCTCGCCTTCATACGCCCGTAATGAAACATGAACTTCTCAGGATGCCCATCATCTCTGAGTTTCTTTAAACGGCTGGAAACCTCGGTGAGCGCTTCGTCCCATGAAATCCGCTTCCACTTGCCTTCGCCGCGTTTGCCGACCCGTTTCATCGGGTAGAGAATGCGGTCCGGATCATAGACATGGTTAACACCCGCCTGGGCCTTGGCACACAGTTTTCCTTTGCTGCGAATCGACTCAGGCTGTCCGCCAATTTTGACCAACCTGTCATTTTCGACATAGCCAATGACCGAGCAGCGAGAGACGCATTGCCAGCATGCGGTCGGAACCGGTTTGCGTTGTGTCCCGCTTTCGGGTGAATAGTCGGCGCCGCCTGACTTCAGTTCTCTCGCCTGGGATAAAGCGACGCCACCAGTCATCGTAGCTGTAGCGGTGACGCCACCGAGTTTCAAAAAATCTCTTCGTGTTGTCATTTCGCTCTCCTATATACCGATTGATCCGGTGACCTGACCGGCGATAACTACGACATAACGCAACATGAATCCGCCAACCAGAACCGCTATTGGCACAAAAATTTCGACGCTGCGTGGCACCGAGAACTGCTTTTGATGCCTCCGTCCCGACCGGATATAAAATAGCTCGATCGTAACCGGAATCAATAGACCCACCACGATCACCCAAAACCAGAAGGTAACGGCCATATTGACGCCAAACAATTCAATCGAACGGTCGCTAAACAGGATTATCGAGACAGCATGCCTCACATCACCAACAGTAAGGTGAGCGAACATAATGAACAGAAATACCACTAGAAGTTCAAATCCGATCAGCATCGCGTCTGATTTAGTCAACAGGTAACCACTGCGTGCTGTATCCTCACTTTCTGCTCGACCATTTCGCGACAGGGCACGAACCAGCATGATGACGGCTACGCCGCTCGACATCGCCGAGAGTAGAAATAAAATCGCCAGCATCGGCGTGTTCCAGAATGGTCGGGATGGCATAGCTCCTAGCAGGACACCAGTGTAAACGGCGACAGCTATGCCCATCGGAATGCCTATCCATGCGACTGTCTTTCGAAGCTTATCGAGTTGATCTCCCGTCATGCGACTTCGCGGCCAGAAAGCATAGGCATAGACCAGGCTGATACCGATAAAAATAGTCAGCAACCAGCTACCGATAGACATCGGCGACAGGTTGATCACCTGGAATAACTTTATCCACTTGAACCAGTCTCCCACCTGAAAGGAGCCCAGCTCAAAGATCAGCAAAAACGTGCCCAGGATGACAGGTACCGGTGCAATCAGAGCGCCGTAGCGCGCTTCAGGAAAGTAACTCTTCGCCGACGCTGTACCCCCGCTGCTCAGAAACATGGATGCACTTACCGTAAGTGCGCCAGCGCCAAGTCCAGCGAGGAACAGGTAGGAAATGACAGGGAATCCCCAATGCAGTTCAGTACTCATGATATCACCTCCGTATCTTCTGTTTGCGATGGGTGGTAACACGCACGTAGCGATTACGCTGACGTTCGTGTTCGCCCGAGTGGTCGGCCGCGATGTAATAAACATTCGGCTCCGTGCCTTTGTCCGGACGCAATACCGAAACTGGATTGGTGGCAATCATTTGTGCGATTTCACTTGTCGGGTCGTTAATGTCCCCAAAGATCCGCGCGCTACCAATACAGGTTTCCACACAAGCCGGTTGGATTCCCTTAGATACAAGGTGTTCGCAGAAATCACACTTTTCGGCAGTACCGGTCACCGGGTTCAGGAAACGCATGTCGTAAGGGCATGCCTGGATACAGTAGCCGCAGCCTATACAGACATCCTCGTCGATAACCACAACGCCATCCTCTTCACGTTTATAGGTTGCCCCGGTAGGGCAAACGGAAACGCAATCGGGGTGATCGCAATGGTTGCACAATCGCGGTAAAAAATTTCGGGTTACATTCGGATAGTCACCCTTTTCTACATACTCCACCCAGGAGCGATTAACTCCCAGAGGAACATCGTATTCCGCCTTACACGCGACCGAGCACGCGTGACACCCGGTACAACGACGAGTGTCGATTAACATTGCGTATTGAATATTGCGTTTGCGGACGGCCGCGTGCGCGGTCAGTGGCTGGGTACCTGCAACTGCGGTCGCCGCCGCACTCACCCCCAGTTTATGTAAGAAATCCCTGCGCGTACTTGATACGTTCGTTTTCATACCACCTACCCCTCCGGAGATTAGTTGGAGAACCCTGTAATCGGAGAACCTTACAAATCTTGCGAATCTTTCGAATTATTTAAATTGGGTTAAAGGGAAAATGGCGAAAACTGGAATAATTCTAAGCCGGTTACCTGCACTGTTATTGACGTGGATCAATATTTGATCGGCCTGTAATTGATTTAAGTCAAATTAAAGATGGTTTTTAGTGATTCCAGTCATTATAGCGGACTGAAGTTTTGTATCACGATAGAAGACAGGAACCATCATTCAGCTAGCAGCCTGGGGTTTACTGCACAATGACCATTGCGATGGACTAATCCACCTGTCTCTCAACCCCGGACAGCACCACCTTCCGCTTTCTCTCTCGATGCACGGTAAAAATAGCTGCCGCAACAATCACACCCGCCCCCACCCAGGT
>JAOUJX010000537.1 GCA_029882955.1 Gammaproteobacteria bacterium | reverse complement strand
CCATGAAATTCGACGTAGCCATTAGAGCCCGAGTCTCGAGAGGTATTTCCCCGCCAAGACCGATGATTGCCTGCATAATGTCGGGTACTACAAAAATCATCAAAAATAAAACAGCCGCCAGTACCAAAGAGCCCATAACCAGCGGATAAGTCATGACTTTCTTTGCTTTGCTCATTAATTCATCCTGCCACTTCAGAGTATCGGTAATATCGATTAATACCTCGCTCATTTTTCCGCTTCTCTCTCCGACCTTGATCAAATTAACAAAAACGTCATCGAAAATTTTTGGAAAAAGTCCCAAAGCCTGGGAAAAAGAATGACCGCCTTCGATCGCTTCGATGACGCTGGCAATCACATCCCTGAATGTCGGGTTTTCTTCGCCATCTCGTAAATCGGCCAATCCTTCAAGTATCGGCACACCCGCACGCGTTAATTGTTCGAGATAAAACGAGAAGTTGATTAAATCGCGGCGACCTACCTTATTTCGCCCAAAGAGATCTGCACCGAGTTCCTTTTGCTTAAAGGTAACCAGATCCATCTCCATTTTCTCAAGCCGTAGCTCAAGATCGGAAGAATTGCCGGCGTCGAGGCTACCGGTGATAAACTTCCCGTCTGCATCGATTGCTTTGTATTGGTAAAGAGGCATCGCTATTCCATACGCTCGGTCAGGTCGGCCACCCGGGCGACCTCCTCTACCGAGGTTATGCCGTCAATTATATGTCGCACGCCGTCATCCGCCAGAGATACAAAACCCTGTCTGCTACAGGTATCGCGAATCTCCTTTGTAGTCGCGCCATGCGCTAACAAATCGTCAAGTTCGGAATTCATTTTCAGAATTTCGAGCAAGGCCAGGCGACCTTTATACCCGGTATTATCACAGGTCGTGCAACCCTTGGGTTTGTATATTACTTTGGGAACGATACCGTCCCGGTTAGTCAGTATACGCAACTCTTCTCTGGTCGGTTTGGCGCCCGCTTTACAATATTTGCAGAGTTTTCTGATCAATCGCTGAGCAATTACGCCGATGATGTTACCCGCCATAATCTCGGGAATAATTCCGATGTCCCGGAGCCGGGGTAAAGCGCCGATGGCGGAGTTGGTATGCAAGGTTGAATAAACCTGGTGACCGGTCATCGCAGCTCGGAAAGCCATATCAGCGGTTTCCTCATCTCGAATCTCACCGACCAATATAACATCGGGATCCTGGCGCATGAGTGATTTGATACCACTGGCAAAATCCATACCTGCCGCTTCGTTAACCGATGTCTGACGAATCAGTGGAAACGGATACTCTACCGGGTCTTCCAGGGTCATCACGTTGATTTGCTCACTACTAATATAATTGAGCAATGAATACAGGGTCGTAGTTTTACCGCTACCGGTCGGACCGGTAACCAGAATGATTCCCTCGGGTCGTGCCATCATAATTTTCAAAGTGCGCAGGTAGTCATCCGGCAGTTCCAGTTTTTCCAGCGGGATGACGCCTTTCTCCCTGTCGAGAATACGCAATACAATATTTTCACCATGTATCGTAGGCTGTGAGGCGACACGAAAGTCTATCTGACGCCCGATGATGGTTCGAGATATACGGCCATCCTGTGGTGCACGAGTCTCGGCGATATTCATATCAGCCATAACCTTGAGGCGTACAGCTATGGCCGACCAATAGGTTTTATGCAAGCTACGAATCTGTCGTAATACGCCGTCAATTCGGTAACGAATACGCAGAAAGCTCTCTTCCGGCTCGAAGTGAATGTCGGATGCACCTCGTTTGACGGCATCGGAAAGCATAATGTCAACCAGGCGCACCAGTGGCTGACTATATTCTTCGATATCACCCTGATAATTTGTGTAATCCGCTTCACCGGTTTCTATTTCGCGAAGAATGCCATCGATTGATAATTCGTACCCATAAAACTGATCTATCGCATTTGAAATTTCGGCTTCACCGGCCAGCACTGGTAATAGTTCTATATGCTGGCCTATCTGGATT
>JAOUJX010000536.1 GCA_029882955.1 Gammaproteobacteria bacterium | reverse complement strand
CGAGAAATGCATAAAGTCTTTTTGCCACCCCTGAATTTGGCCACCCCATTTCAGCCCAAGGTCTTTAAAAGCGTTAACCACCACACCATCAGCACTCAACGAACCTCTGTTTTCCGGGCTCCAACTACCCCCTCGGATTAAACGACAGGAGTCATTAAACTCCAAGCAGTTATCATACAATCCATTTTGTTCTGAATTTATATCGATAGCGATTCCATAAGAGTGATTGCTAAATTGAGTACGATTACCATTATGATCAACCGTCCCTCGAGTCTTTCCTACTCGATAACCAGTTACACTATAAACGGGCTCTCCAGAGCGAATCAGACCAGTAACAATATCTTCTATCTGCCCGGCAAAAACGTGACAAACTTTAAATGACTTTAACGGAGCAAGGTTGATAGTTCGCTGATCCTGCTCGCAGACACTACAGCCGGTGAGGGGATCAACTTCACTCTCACTGAGGTCGGCATAAGATTTCGTAACCAGTTCATGATTGACTGATTTCTTTTCAATCGTATTCCATGAGTAGGTTCGATAGGTGCACAATTCCCGGGCACTCGCAGAAGTAATGATAAAAGCGAGCAGGAATGCCAGTACGACTCTGTACATGTTCCTACTATCCGCTTAGCCGAATCGCTCATTGAGGAAGAGATTTATCCGGTCCGATTCATACATCCATTCAACAGAACCATCGGGCTGCACTATGCGCAAACAGGGCACCTGATACTTCCCCCCTTCGTTGATCAATTCCTGACTCCATTGTGGATCGTTGCGCGCATCACGCATTTCAATATTCAAACCGAGGCGATGAATGGTACGACGTGTTTTCACACAAAAAGGGCATAGCTGAAATTGATAAAGCGCCATGGTCGAAGTGGATGCGTCGAGTTCCTGCCTTTTATCTGCTGCTATGTCGGCGCTCTTTGGTCGGGTGATTCTGTCGATTAGAACGATCATCTGACCGAGTGGCCATCGAATCAGGCGGAAAAAATATTTCATGGCGATGCGTTTTCTCTGTGTTTCCAGCGTCAATCAACGACTCTCAAACAGGCTTTATTAGAATCTGCTCAGAATCGGGTCGGGGTGGCTTTAAAAAAGCAACGCATTCTAGCAAAACTGGAGAGTGTTACACTAATGTTTATCAATTCAAATAGCTTCAAGCTGGACAGTTTCATCAGATCCACCGAAAACTTCGAGTAAGCCCGCCGAAATAATAAGGAAAACACCGAACCACTCCAGGATAGCTACCTGTTCATTGAGCAATATCGAGGCACTGACCACTGCCACCAGTGCCTCGGTCATCATCAAGATACCGACTCGCCCCGGAAACAACTTGCTCGATGCCCAGAGGACTGCGAACAAGCCCGGTACTAACCCCAGCCAGCTATAAGCCAGTATCACAGGCGTGGCATCAATCCATACCGAAAAATCAGGTATTGCGCCAATGCCTGGCAATAGCCAGCACAGTATTAAAGCCAGTAAAAAGCTGAAACAGTGTTGAGATGTAACTATTCCGGTAACTGTGGTGTCGGGATTTTTTTTAATTAATACCGTTGCCAGACCCCAGGCGACACCCGATGCAATACCAAACCAGTCTCCGATATTTAAGGCTTTATTCGATTCTGTACCACCGCCAACAATAAAATATAAACCCGTCAATCCAAAGGCTATAGCAGCCCAACGACTCCAGCCTACCCTTTCGTTGAGGATAAACATGCCGATAATAGTCGACCATACCGGCGTCAGATAAAACAGTAGTGTCGCCCGGACCACCGAGGTATAGATCAATCCTATGCTGTAAAACGTTAACGCAGTCCCTGCGAAAAAACCAATGACTACGATGATTCTGAATTCGGCATAAATAGGGCTACGATATCTTAATGACAAGGGCAGCAGGATAAACAAAGGAATCAGATTGGCCAGAACAACCGCCCAGCCACCAGATAGACCTATCTGCTCAATATATCTCAATGGCAGCCAGTAGATACCCCAGATC
>JAOUJX010000177.1 GCA_029882955.1 Gammaproteobacteria bacterium | reverse complement strand
CAATCGCTTGCGAAATTCAGTCACTATCATCGGTGTGAACACACTGTCAAATCAGGCTATTTCAATTCTTTATTCTATAGTTTGATTTGAATCAAATTTGCCAAAAAAATAAATTGAAAATGTTTAACTAATGGCTCCTCCGGGTAAGCCGCCTTTCGATTTGAAGTGGCGAACGGCAATAACCGGCCGTTGATATAAAAAGGAATGCGTGGGTGTTGATTTGCATTTAAAACTGACCCGGGATTTGCATTGAAAAATTAGCCACTCTTCGTGCTTAAACCACTACTACATCGGGTTCTTTTTAAACTAAGTGGTTCAAAGCAATATCGAAGTAAAGCACGAATTTGGGACAATTCTCGATATAACTCAACGTTAAGTCGATTGATTTAAAATATGCCGGTATAAATAAATTTAATTGAATTGGGTCGACTTATTATAAGTTAAATTGATCCAGGTCAGCTTATGAGACGTAATGCATGTGATACACCCTTCACTTTATATTGCTAATATTTAAGTGGGTTTTCACTACCTAGGGATGCAGTGATCACTTAGTTAAAACCTCGGGGTCATTTGCTGATGGGTATAAAGCAGTATCTTTCGCCAAAAAAAATAGCCATTGCCAGCATCACCTTTATTGCCGGCATGCTATTTCTAGGTGGAACTAATAGCTTTTTTGCCTACACCAATCAAACGGCGTTCTGTACTTCATGCCACAGTATGCAGATCAATCTTCAAGAACTGAAGGAAACCGTTCATTACAAAAATGCTTCCGGAGTACAGGCTACCTGTGCCGACTGTCACGTACCCAAGGCATTTTTCCCTAAAGTTTACGCCAAAATAATGGCTGCCAAGGACGTCTATCACCACTTGATTGGAACGATCGATACCAGGGAAAAATTTGAAGCCCACCGCTGGGAGATGGCCAACTCTGTTTGGGACAAGATGAGAAACAATGATTCCCGTGAATGTCGCAGTTGTCACGAATACCAGAATATGGACCTGAGTGAACAGGACCGCAGCGCTCGTAAAAAACATGCGCGTGCTCCGATGGAGGACAAAACCTGTATCGACTGCCACGCGGGTATCGCGCACACCGAACCGGATGAACCGGAAGATGAAGAGGATGAAGAAGACGACGAGGTCGGAAAAGGGCGAGCATGAACATCGAATCGCTTCAAGACTTGCAGGTCCGCAGATTTAAGGATATCGCTCTATTAGTCGCACTGGTTATGACCCCGTTAAGCTATGCGTCCGACATCAATTTAGACTTACGCCAGAATGCCTGGATCGGCGATGAAGAACAGGTTATGCATTTACTCGAAAGAGGCGCAGATCCTAATTCAAAAACAAAATTCGGTAAATCGGCTCTGATGTTTGCTGTCGAAGAAGGCAATGACGTCGTCGCTGATTTATTGATCGCAAACGGTGCCAATGTAAACGTTAAAACCGTCGCGGGCTGTACAGCCTTAACCTTCGCTGCGGAAGGAGGTTATACAAGGATAGCTGAAAAACTGCTGGACCTAGGTGCTAAATCTGAGACCAAGACACGTGCTGGCTGGGACGCACTGATGATAGCGACGCGATACAACCATTTAGACATGATGAACTTGCTAATCAAGCATCAGGCCAATACCAACACAGCCGATAAAGACGGCATGACAGCATTGATGACGGCTGCCGATAAAGGCTTACTGAATGCCACCCGGCTGCTACTGGATTCTGGTGCAGACATGTATATCCGTAATCGCGATGGTGCTTCTGCGCTTATGGTAGCTGCCAGCAAAGGGCGTTTCAATGTGGTCGAACTATTATTGCAGCGGGGCGCTAACATACAGGCACTCAGTAGCGATGGCGCCACTGCATTATTCTGGGCTGCCGCAAACGGTCATAGCAACACGGTAAAACTACTACTTCAAAAAGGTGCTGATATCAACCATCAGGACCTGGAAGGAGGTACTGCATTAATGGAAGCTGTTCTGGCTGGAAAAACGAATGTGGTCAAGCTGTTACTCGACCACGGTGCAGATAGTTCACTGCAGGATAAGGATGGAATGAAAGCTCTCGATTGTGCCGTCAAGAACAGGCGTGCGGATATTCAGCAGTTACTACAGGGCGCGCACGATCGATAAATAGAATCGCAAGCCGTTTAACTGGCCTGCTAACCAACAATTAAAGAGGTTAAATCGACTACCAACTGGAGAGAGACGACATGAAGAATAAAATATTTACAGGCTTACTGATAACCTGCGGGGTGGTTTTGGGAGGTGCAGCAGCTGCAGCGACTCCTAGCGCGACCATGCTGTCAAACACCTGCGTGGGCTGCCACGGACCCAATGGCAACAGTATGGGACCGGCTTCACCCACTATCGCTGGCATTTCTACTGAATATTTCATGGAAGCGATGGAGGAATACAAAAGCGGAGTACGCCCTTCCACCATTATGGGCCGTATCGCCAAGGGTTATAGTGAAGAAGAATTTCAATTAATGGCGAGCTATTTCTCCAAACAACAATTTAATCGCGACAAAGATCAGAATATCAATGCAAAAATGGCCAAAAAAGGCGCCAAGCTACACAAGAAGTACTGCGAAAAATGCCATGAAGACGGCGGACGCTCTTCAGAAGACGATGCTGGTATCCTGGCCGGCCAGTGGATGCCCTACCTGCAATTTACCATGACCGATTATCTGAGTGGAAATCGTGAGATGACCAAGAAGATGAAGAAAAAGGTAAACACCCTGAAAGATGAACAAGGTGATAAGGGTTTTGAAGAATTATGGCATTACTACGGCAGTTTAAAGTGAGGAGAAGCAATCATGACTAAATTTAATCGCAGAGATTTCCTGAAAGTAACAGGCGGAGTTGCGGCTCTTGGCTCACTGGGCTACACCCCTTTTGTGATAGCCGGGGCTTCCAAAAAAGTCGTCATCGTGGGTGGCGGAATCGGCGGGGCTACTGCTGCCCGCTACATTAAGATGGCTGACGCCAGCGTTGATGTTACCGTCATCGAACCCAACAAAAAATACCATACCTGCTTCCTCAGCAATGAAGTGCTGGGCGGAGAACGCAGCCTGGAGTCCATACGCTTCGGCTACCAGGGCCTGCATAAGGAAGGCATCAAGGTGGTTCACGAAATGGTAAATAATATTGACCCCCAGGCACGCGTGGTAAAAACTAGCGCTGGTAATAGCTATAAATATGATCGCTGCATCGTATCCCCTGGTATTGCGCTACGCTGGGACACCATCGAAGGCTATGACGCCAAGGTCGCTGAAACCATACCTCACGCCTGGAAGGCTGGTCCACAGACCGCCACCCTGCGTAAACAGATAATGGCCATGCGTGACGGTGGGACCGTAATCATTAGTGCACCACCCAATCCTTTCCGCTGTCCTCCGGGGCCTTATGAGCGAGCCGCCCAGATTGCCCATTACCTGAAGCAGCATAAGCCCAAATCGAAAATTCTTGTGCTCGATCCGAAGGATAAATTTTCCAAATTTGGTCTGTTTACTGCCGGCTGGAAAAAGCATTACGGCTATGGTACCGACAACAGCATGATTGAATGGATCAGCGGTGCAGAAGGTGGCAAGGTAGATGGTCTGGACGCCAAAAACAAAACCGTCAGGGCGCTGGTGCAGGACTTCAAGGGTGACGTTGTCAACATCATCCCTGCACAGAAGGCCGGAAAGATTGCGCACATCGCGGGTCTGGCCGATAAATCTGGCTGGTGTCCAGTGGACCTGAAAACCTTTGAATCAAAGATTCACGCCAATATACACGTCATCGGCGATGCCGCGATTCAGAGTCCACTGCCCAAGTCCGGCTATGCCGCCAATTCAGAAGCCAAGGTCTGCGCGTCATCCGTGGTCGCGTTACTCAAAGGTGACGAGGTACCCCAACCCTCCTACGTCAACACCTGTTACTCGATACTGGCCCCTAATGACGGCATATCGGTCGCCATGGTCTACAACTACGCCGATGGTAAGATCAACAAGGTGGAAGGTTCCGGTGGATTAACCCCTGGCTATGATAAAACCACCATGGAAATGCGCCAGCGCGAAGTCTTGTATGCACATTCCTGGTTTAAAAATATTACCAAAGATGTGTTTGGATAAACTGAAATTCGATTATTCTCCTGATAGTATTACCCGCGGTTGACTACCGCGGGGTTTTTTTGCCCTCTCAGTAATATTATCTGCTCGGTCTGGGTACTGTGCTCACCTATGGATGGTCTTTGGAAAATCAATTATTAAAAGCGGAATTCTGTAGCCAAATATCGGATTTTGACCTCACCCGATACAAGTATCGAAAACTGCACTTTGCAGCCTATGACGTTTAGCTTCTGAATTACAACTTTCCCGTAAGCAGACACTTAAATATCAGGCCTCATAGGAAGAAATCGGCCGATACCAGTCGTTCACGCTCTCTTGTCACGCTATACCTCCAATGATAACGTGACAGGAAATACCTATCTTATTGAATGGAATGACAAATTTAGGGGAATTTCACGTAATACTAAAACATGATAATGAGACCCGTGGGTCTCGTTTATCATTCTGTTATACATAATAGGAGAATCCATGCCTAGACTTGAAGGAAAAATAGCATTAATTACTGGCGCAGCTAGAGGAATTGGACAAGCTATTGCCGAATTATTCTGTGCGCAAGGCGCACAGGTTATCTTATCAGATATCAATGATGAGCTTGGGCACACAGTTACAAATAAAATTGGCGCCAATTCTAAATATATTCATCTGGATGTATCACAGGAATTAGATTGGGAGCATGCAGCAACGTTCATAGAAAAAGAATATGGGCGATTAGATATTGTCGTTAATAATGCTGGTATAACCGGTTTTCTTGAAACTCAAGGTCCACATGATCCAGAAAATCTTAACCTTGATAGTTGGCATAAAATACACGAAACAAATTTAGACGGTGTCGCGCTCGGATGTAAATACGGTATTAGACTAATGAAAAGTTCAAGCCAGGCAAGCATTGTAAATATTTCATCCAGATCAGGTATTGTTGGAATACCTGCCGCTACAGCATATGCCTCAAGCAAAGCAGCTGTACGTAACCATACAAAATCTGTTGCGTTGTATTGTGCAGAGCGATCTTATCCTATTCGATGCAACTCAATTCATCCAGGCGCAATATTCACACCAATATGGGATGCCATGCTTGGTGAAGGGGAGCAAAGAGAAGCCACACTTAAAGATATCTCCGCTGGTGTTCCTCTCGGTGTTATGGGCGAACCAGAGGATGTTGCATATGCAGCACTATATTTAGCGTCAAATGAGTCAAAGTATGTAACAGGTATTGAGCTTAATATTGATGGTGGAATTCTTGCAGGAAGTACGGCAGCACCAACAGGTAGATAATATATAAGCCAATCAACTGTGACCCCCATGAGTTCCGGCCTAAAATACTGGCCATAACTCATGACATCACGTTATTAAATCGTAATGCGTAAAAACCAGGAACAACGATGTTAAATCAGTTTAAATTATTTGCTGAATACAACCAGCTAATGAATGAGAGAATATTCTCCTCTGCTGAGCAGCTATCTGATGAAAAGTTACATCAGGATTGTGGTGCATTTTTTAAATCTGTGTTTGCCACGCTTAACCACGTTATGGTAGGTGATGTCATTTGGCTTAACAGGTTTTCAAAACATTCATCGAGCCAGACTTCTCTATCGTATTTAGCGAGCCTCTCCCGACCAGAGTCATTAAAAAGTAACTTGTTTTCTGACTTGGGTAGCCTCAAACAAGAGCGTGAAAAAATTGATCGTATTATCATCCGATGGATTAGTGGCTTGTCAGAAAGCGACCTCGATGAATGTATCGTTTATCGAAGTATGGCAGGCTTACCTTTTCAAAAACAATTTTCTAGCCTAATAAGCCATTTATTCCTTCATCAAATACATCATCGTGGTCAAGTTACTACTATGCTATCTCAGTTCGGGGTTGATTTTGGTGAAACTGATATTATCGAAATAGTCGATGAATGTATCGCATAAACAGTGCAATCACACGGAACAAATTTCCGCTACGCGCCAATTTTCCCGGTGTTGCGGGCATTATGTTTCTCTAAATCGAAGATGAAAACACGGTTAATACTATTAGCGGCAAGTTTAACGATATGCGTAGTTTTCTTTTACTACGGACGCGGTCTTTGGTATCCGACATATATTAAACTTACCGGCAAACGAACAGTGGCTGACGTAGTTTCTGCGGTTGGCACTGAAGCCAGGTCAAGGCTGCTTCCCTACTTCAATTCTTCTGGAGTAACTTATCCACCTAAGAAAATTACTCTTTTAGCTACAAAGGACAATCGTCGACTAGAGCTATGGGCGAATGAAAATACTGGCCCCAAATATATCCGAACATTTCAAGTTCAAGCACAAAGCGGACTTCCAGGGCCAAAGTTGAGAGAGGGCGACAGGCAAGTTCCTGAAGGTGTTTATCGTATCGAAGGACTTAATCCAAATAGTAGTTATTACTTGTCGATGAAACTCAACTATCCAAACGAGTTCGATCTAATACATGCCCAGGTCGAAGAGAGACAATATCCAGGATCAAATATTTTTATTCATGGTAAGGCGGTTTCAATCGGTTGTCTGGCGATGGGAGATGAGGTCATCGAAGAGTTGTTTGTTCTGGTGCACGATGTTGGAAAGTCAAATGTCAAAGTTGTAATTGCTCCAACCGACCCGAGGAGGTCTTCATTAGATGCGAGCGCAAAACCTGCCTGGGTAACTGAACTTTACGACATAATTGAAAACGAGTTTAAATATTATGTTCAAAACGAAACATAAAAATAGCATGCAGCCGGACTTCGGCGAGCTGATGCGACGCGTGATAAGATCACTCAGGGTCGTTCTCAGACCTTAAGCCTAAAACCTTGAATGGCGGCTTTATGCTACGACTGTATAGTTTTGCTATAACCTGGCACTAACAATTTTTACCATAACCTGGCAAAACTGACATTATGTGTGAATCCACAATTTAAAGCTGATTCGAAGCTCGATAAGCTTGAGGTAATTTTGACTGGTGTTGCTGGATACTGGACTAAATTTGGACTAAATCGATAATTCGAGAGATTTCAAAAAACCGGAGAAACAATTTAACTTATTGTTTTATAAGTGGTACCAGCGGGCGGACTCGAACCGCCAAGCCCGTGAAGGCGGGGGATTTTGAATCCCCTGTGTCTACCAATTTCACCACGCTGGCCCGGAAGCCGCGGATTTTAAATCAATTCTTTACCAAGTGGTAGCATTAGGCGCTATTATACGCGCTTTTTTTGCGCCTATCCGATCATGCTACTTAGCGACTTTGATTATCACCTGCCCGAAA
This sequence comes from Gammaproteobacteria bacterium, assembly GCA_029882955.1. GTDB lineage: Bacteria > Pseudomonadota > Gammaproteobacteria. The sequence continues at coordinate 668 of JAOUJX010000177.1, read as the reverse complement.
CATTGATTGCGCAGACGCCGCTTTCCGAGCGAAATGCCTCGCGATTATTGGTGGTTGATCCAGAAACCAATCTATTTAAGGATCAGAAATTTACTGATTTAGAGTCACTATTAAATCCGGGTGACCTGTTGGTATTCAATAATACCCGGGTTATTCCAGCTCGCCTGTTTGGTCACAAGGAATCAGGTGGCAGGGTCGAAGTGCTGGTTGAGCGCGTACTTGATAATAAAATGCTATTGGCGCATGTCCGCTCCAGTAAATCACCTAAACCCGGCAGGCGAATGATTCTTGAAGGACAGATCGTTTGCATCATGCGAGAGCGTCAGGACGATTTGTTTTTACTCGAACAACTCAGTCAACAGAGCTGGTTCGATCTCCTCGAAAGCTACGGTCATATGCCATTGCCACCATATATTCAACGTAGCGATGATGATCACGACCGGGAACGTTATCAAACAGTGTACGCCGAAAAGCCCGGCGCGGTTGCCGCTCCGACTGCCGGGTTACATTTTGATCAACAACAGATTGAAACATTAAAAGAAAAGGGCGTACAGACGGCCAATATCACTTTGCATGTCGGAGCCGGGACCTTTCAGCCGGTTCGGGTTGATAATATTGATGATCATGTAATGCATGCCGAAAAGGTCGAAGTCCCGGCCGATGTTTGC
>JAOUJX010000176.1 GCA_029882955.1 Gammaproteobacteria bacterium | reverse complement strand
CAGATATGGCAGCAACCGCGGGCGTATCATTTTCGATTAATCACATCGCTGCGGTAGTCTTGCCGGTTGTTCTCGGCCTGGTGTGGGTCGTTTCACCGTCGATAGTTTTTGTTGTCGGCGCTATGTTGGCGATGGTGTCACTACTATTGTCGCAAATGATACCTGGCGAGCCGGAGCAGGGTGCCGAGACTGTTTTCTCTCATGGTTAGGTTAAAGATGGCTGTCTACAGGAAAAACAGGATTGGGTTGGTTCTTATTGTGTTGTTGAGCGCCCCTGCGGTGACAGGATTATTTTTTATCGACCCTGTCCCGCAGGATGCTGGATACCACAATTTTGGCGATACGCGACAACTATTTGGTATCCCCAACTTCTGGAATGTTGTGTCTAACCTGCCTTTTTTTGTAGTCGGGATTTGGGGATGCTATTTAATCGGTATTAAAAAAATACCGAATCTATTAGCTGACATCCGATACACCTACCTTGCGATGTACGTTGGTGTCACGCTGGTGGGTGTGGGGTCGGCTTATTATCACCTGTGGCCCGATAACGAGACGCTGTTATGGGATCGATTACCGATGACTATTTCGTTTGTGGCATTGTTTTGCATCGTCGTTAGTGAGTTTGTTTCGGTTAAGGCCGGTAAGATATTATTGATTCCACTTCTGTTAGCAGGTGCCAGTTCGGTAATCTACTGGTATATCGGCGAATTGAGTGGAATCGGCGATCTCAGGTTTTATGCCCTGGTGCAATTCTTACCTATGATATTGATACCGGTAATTCTGCTCTTTTTCCATTCCCGCTTCGATCAGACCAAAGCCTACTGGCTATTATTACTGATTTATATCGTTGCCAAAATTCTGGAGCATTTCGATGTGGAAATATTGTCGGCCGTGGGCTTTGTTAGCGGGCATTCCCTGAAGCATATAATCGCTGCATTGGGTTTATATTGGTTGGCGAATTCCTACCGAAAGCGGCATTTAAAAGCGGATTAATCCGTTAACCGGTATTACGCAAACCCGCAGCGATAGCATTGATGGAACTCAGTAGCGCACCCTCCCATTCGTCCCGCGTGTCTTCGGATGCCGATTCATCGCGGTATTTTTTCAACAAGTTTATTTGCAGGTAACTCAGAGGATCCAGATAAGGATCACGGCGGGTTAATGACAGGGTTAAGACCGGATCGTTTGCGAGCAGGCTTTTCAGGTTGGCGATATTTAAAATCTGTTCGATAGTCCGTTGGTTTTCCTTCTGTATTTTGCCAAACACACTTTTAGCTAGTGTTTCATCCTGGCAAAGCTTGCTGTATTCGAGAGCGGTACGCATATCCGATTTGAATAGTGACATCTGCATATTACTGATCATGGCGTTGAAAAATGGCCAGTCTCGATTCATACGGCGGAGTAATTTTAATAACCCCGGGTTGTTTACTAGCCATTGCTCAATAGCGTAACCGACGCCGTACCAGGCGGGCATCACATGCCTCGACTGACTCCAGCCAAACACCCAGGGAATAGCGCGTACCGATGACTTCGACATATCGCCTTTACGCCGATGCGACGGGCGAGAGCCTATGTTCATGAGGCCGATTTCACTGACCGGGGTCGCTTCGTAAAAATATTCAAAGAAGCCTTCGGTGTTGTCGGTTAGATCGCGATAATACTGCTCTGAGAAATCCGACAGTTGCTGCATAACCGGATAATAGTCTTCGTAGTTTGAGTCATCTTCGCGTAACAGACCGATGCTGGCCTTCATAAGTCCGGTAATACCCATCGCAAGCTCGTAGTGCGCGGTTTCGGTATTGCCGTATTTATGTGATAGCACTTCGCCCTGTTCGGTAAATTTTATCTCTCCAAGTACTGTATGCGGTGGTTGAGACAGGATGGCGTCGTGGGTAGGGCCGCCACCGCGAGTAATCGTGCCGCCACGACCATGAAACATGCGGCATTTAACATCGTGCTGTTCGGTAATCTGAATCACCTTATTTTGGGCCTGATACAGCCCCCAGGCTGCCGACATGATACCGCCGTCTTTACAGGAGTCCGAGTAGCCGAGCATGACTTCCTGCGTCCCACCGGTTTCTTTTAACAGGGCCAGATAAACCGGGTTTGCCAGTAAGGCATCAAGCACGCTGTCGATATGATTCAGGTCTTCGATGGTTTCAAACAAGGGACCGATTTCGAGCGTACAAAAATAGTTTTCATCCTGTTTGCCCGCGAGTCCCGCCAGAAAAGCCAGGTACATGACCTCCATGATATGGCTGGCGGTATGCGTCATCGAGATAATGTAACTACCGATGCATCGATTATTAATTTCCTGCCGCATTTCGAAAATCGTCTTGAAAACTTCGAGAGTCTCCCGGGTTTGTTCCGAAAGCTGGTCCGGGTTTATCTTCGGCCTTTGATTCGATGCTATTTGATCAGCCAGAAAACACAGACGTTGCTGATCATCCAGATTTTGATAGTCGATCATATCGAGCTGCTCTAATATTTCGCTTATGGCCTGAGTATGGCGGGTCGATTCCTGCCTGATATCGAGTGAGACCATGTGAAAACCGAATGTCTCAGCGATACGGATAACGTCTCGCAGATCGCCATTGGCAGTCGCGTAGTCACCATGGCTGATGAGTGAGTCGCGAATTGAATAGAGATCGTCGAGGAATTCAGCATCATTGCTATAGGCATGGTCGCTGTTCGGCGTTTCGGTATGGCGTAATTGATTACGAACAATTGCCAGATTTTTCTTCAGACGGTAATGCATGTGATAGAGCTTACGTCGGTATACCTCGTCTTCGAACTGATCACGGCGCTCGTCGAAAGCTTTCACGCCCATGGCTTCATCGATCCGAAGTTTTTGCATGAACGACTCGGTTGGTGTGCACCAGCGAGTCGACATGGTCAGCACCTGGGTAAGTTGATGAGTGAGTCGAACAAGTTCGGTAAGAATCTCGATGGACTGCATGCGCAATGCCATACGAGTGACGTCAGCGGTTACAAACGGATTGCCATCGCGATCTCCACCTATCCAGGACCCGAACTGAATGAAGCTCGGGACCTCAACCACCGGATTACCAAACTCGTTTTCACCATAAGTATGCACAATGGCCTTCTCGAGGTGTCGGTAGTCGATTTTCACGGCATCGAACAGGCTACGCTGGAAATAATGCAGACCGAGTTTAACTTCATCTTCGACGCTGGGTTTGCTGCTACGCACTTCGTTAGTTAGCCAGAGCACTTCGATTTGCGACTGTAACGCGTCGATCAGGTCGTCTCGTTCGAACTGACTGAGTCGAGGATCGGTTAGGTTGTCGATAATCGTAAACACTTCACGCTGTAACTGCATGATAGTACGGCGCTTGGATTCGGTCGGGTGCGCAGTAAACACAGGTTTGAACGACAATCGGTTCAACAGGCTTTGTAACTCGTCAGTGCTGATATCCTGATCCAGGAATTCCAGCATAGTATGGTGGAAAGAGCCAATCCAGGCTGCGTGCCCCTGTTGCTGAACCGAGGCTCGACGCTGTCGATGCAGAAAATCTTCTTCGGCGATATTGACCAGATTAAAGTAAATCGTAAAGGCCCGGATGACCTGGTTAATCACAGAGGGCTGGAGACTTTCAATGAGCGTCATCAATGCCTTGCGTTTCGGTTCACTATTGCGTTTACGAAGCTGAATGAAGCCGGTACGAAGTGACTCTACGGCATGGAACACTTCCGGGCCCTCGTGTTTTAACAGCACGTTGCCAACTAGCTTACCTAGTAGCTTTACCCGTGATCGAAGTTCTTTATCCGATTTTGCGTGGAAGCTGATTGCCTGATTTGCCATCGATGTTCTCGAGTCCTGTTTATCTGCCAGTATAACAAAGCTGCCCTGCTCATTTGCTACAAAACCGATGCATGTATTGCTTATGGCGACATATCGGGTTGGCTAAATTACTACCATTTACCGGCTGGCTCAGGTATAAATTGATCATGTTTTTATATTCACCAGAAAGCGTTTACGCAATGGATAGGGCGGCAGTAGCGGTCGATGGCCTGTGCGAAATTGAACTCATGCGCCGCGCCGGTTCACGAGTCTGGTCGGTTATTTGTGAACGCTGGCCGGAGCTAAAGAGTATGACTGTATTTGCCGGTTCAGGTAACAATGGTGGTGATGCTTTCGTGGTTGGCCTGTTAGCCAGACAGCAGGGTGTCGATGTCCAGTTGATTAGTAAAGGTGATCTGTCCCGGCAATCTGAAACATCCCGACATTTTAGTAAAGCCTGGCATCAGGCTGGTGCAGAGACTGAGGAATGGCAGCAGCAGGCGATAAAAGGAGAGATTATTGTCGATGGTTTACTCGGTATCGGCTTAACTCGTGAACTGGACAAGGACTGGCAAGGATTAGTCCAAACGATTAATCAATGTGATGCATCAAAGGTTGCGATAGATATCCCCTCGGGACTGAGTGCAGAGACGGGTACGGCCAAACCCTGTGCCATAGAGGCTCAAGTAACTGTTACTTTTATCGGCAGAAAAGTGGGTCAGGTTTTAGCCGATGGGCCTGATTATTGTGGTGAGCTGATTTATGATGACCTCGGTATCTCGAAGGCAACCTGTTTCAGTCAGGCGCCTGCGCTCGAAGCGATTGACGAGGCGAACGTCTGCTTACCGGCAAAACGTAAAAGAAATTCGCACAAAAACCAGTTTGGTCATGTACTGGTCATCGGTGGTGACCGGGGCATGCTTGGTGCAGCTTCCCTGGCCGCGCAGGCAGCCTTGCGTAGCGGAGCCGGTATGGTTAGTGTGCTGGTACACCCCGATTGCGTACACGATCTGGCGACTTTTCCCGAATTAATGGTACAAAGCTGGGACCGTATTGAAGATAACATGGCACAGGCGTCGGTGATTGTCGTCGGTCCGGGCCTGGGACAAAGTAGTGAAGCCCAGGTATGTTGCCAGAAATTACAACAGGCCGGACAGCCTATGGTGATCGATGCGAGTGCATTGTCGACCGGGTTCCTCCGAACTTTGTCCAGTAAAGAAATAGTGATTACACCGCATCCGGGTGAAGCGGCGGGTTTACTGGAGACAACTAACATCGCGGTTCAAAATAATCGACTCCGGGCTAGCAAAGAGTTATGTCAGCAGTTTCCGGTTGTCAGTGTACTGAAGGGTTCAGGCACGATTATTCAGCAGGAGGGTATCAATCCGCCAGCAATCAATCTTCGTGGTAACGCGGGTATGGCCAGTGCCGGCATGGGCGATGTGCTATCGGGTATGATTGCCGCTTTTGTTGGTCAGCATCTGCCAGTTTACGAGGCTGCTAGAGCAGGGGTATTCGTGCATGCGCTCTGTGCTGAAAATTTCGCGCAGGAGTTCGATGAATCGTCTGTTATCGCCAGTGACATTATTTCTCGCATACCCAAAGTCATCTACCAGCTTAGAAGTCCATAGATAAATATTGAATGTTAGTTCGTAACGATAAAGAAATGCGCGAATTTGGCGCTCGGTTACTATCAGCCTGTAGAGACGGTGGCATTATTGCTCTGCATGGTAATCTGGGCACTGGTAAAACGACGTTGGTAAGAGGTGCGCTCGAATCACTCGGTGTAACCAGTGGCGTACGAAGTCCGACTTATACGTTGATTGAGTTTTATCCGTTCGAATCACTCAATATTGCTCATTTCGATCTTTATCGACTGGCTGAACCGGAAGAGCTCGAATATCTTGGTTTTCGCGATTACCTGAACAATCAAACCCTGTGTCTGATTGAATGGCCGGAGCAGGCGGCAGGCATTCTCGATGATGTTGGTCTCGAGATATATCTTGATTATGATCCAGAAGGTCGTCGGCTCGAGCTGATTGCCAGTTCTGACTGGGGACAGCAGATTATTGACAGGTTATCCGGCTGAAAGGACTGTATTAATCAGATAAAGCTCATGTTTATTTTAGAAAACTCTAGTATCTCTTTAATAAATATAGAAAAAGTGTTGATTTTGTGTTCATTTTTCACTATAAATACTGCTTCAATGGTAATCAGGATTGATAGAAAACTGGGAATATGAGCACATTATCTAGCACAAGACGTCTATTCCTGAAGCGCCTCGCGGGTTACGGTGCTGGCTTTGCGCTGTTAGCTGGTAGTAAATCCAGTCTGGCAGAGAGCAAGGCAGCCTTAACCGGTATTCGAATTTCACAGGCAAGCAGCAATCACACGCGTGTTGTTTTTGACCTCTCCAAAAACGTAGAACACAATGTTTTCCCACTGACCAATCCGGACCGGATCGTTGTCGACTTAAGTCAAACGCTTAAAAGTGAAGCCCTTAGTATAAATCGCAATTCGACAAATCTGCTCAGCGGCCTACGCTCGGCCCTCCGCGAATCCGGCGACCTTCGTATCGTTTTTGATATGAAGAATAAAGCGAGCCCGCGCAGTTTTTTGCTACAACCGGATGGTGACTCTGGACACCGGCTGGTCGTTGATCTGAATTCTGGCAATTTAGAACCGACGGCTATCGTCACTAGCGAACAACAGCGTCAAAAACAGAAGAAAGAGTTTATTATTGTTCTGGATCCGGGTCATGGTGGCCGCGACCCTGGGGCAATTGGCAAGAAGGGAACGCTGGAGAAAGATATTACTTTGGCCGTCGCCAGGAAGATGAAGGCCATTATTAATCGTACCGAAGGCTACCGGGCGGTGCTCACACGCGAAGGTGATCGCTTCATCGCGTTACGCAATCGTGTCGCAAAGGCGCGTGAATTACGCGCAGACTTATTCGTATCCCTGCATGCAGATTCTTTCCGTAGTCCTCATGTGAAGGGTGCCTCAGTTTATGCGCTGTCGTTAAATGGTGCCAGTTCAGAAGCAGCGCGCTGGATTGCCGAAAAGGAAAACAAGTCAGATCTGATCGGTGGCATTAAGCTGGACGATAAAGACGATTTAATCGCATCGGTATTGCTCGATTTATCGCAGACAGCAACCATTCAGGATAGTCTGGAACTCGGTAACGACGTGCTCGAACATATCGGCAAGGTTTCCAATTTGAATAACAAGCACGTACAGCAGGCTGAATTCGCCGTCCTCAAGGCACCGGATATGCCATCTATATTGATCGAAACCGCGTTTTTATCGAACCCTGCCGAAGAGAGAAAACTACGGAATAGCAAGCATCAGCACAAGCTCGCCAAAGCAGTATTTGCCGGTATCAAAAATCACCTCAAGCAGAGCCGGGTTTAAGTACATCCCGTCGTAGGGGCAATTCCTTGTGGTTGCCCCTGAACATGGATGGGTAGCCGCAAGGGATACCCCTACATCAGCAGGGATACCAGCCAATGGAAAACACAATCACACTACCATTCTGGCTTTTTTCGATACTGGTCGTCACGGCCGTGCTATTGATACTCGATCGTATTTTGTTCCCGGGTCTGCGCTGGTATTTACAACGGCGCGTTAATCGTCTAATCGAGGAAGTTAATACTCGACTCGATATCGAAATTCGTCCTTTTCAACGCACACGAAAACAGGCTTTGGTCGATCAGCTTGTCTATGACGATAAAGTTGTCGAGGCGATCAATCAATATGCTGCGGAGCAAAATGTACCAGGGGAAGTCGCGCAGGCGAAGGTAGTGCGTTACGCGCGGGAAATTGCTCCCTCCTTTAATGCCTATATTTATTTTCGTATGGGTTACTGGCTGGCGAAGCGGATTGGCCGTCTGCTATACCGGGTTCGGGTGGGTTTATACAACAGCAATCAGTTAAGAAATATTCCAGCCGAATCCAGCGTGGTCCTGGTAATGAACCATCGCAGTAATATGGATTATGTACTGGTGTCGTTTCTGGTCGCCGAGAAAACTGCACTATCCTACGCGGTGGGTGAATGGGCCAGAATCTGGCCGTTACAAACCCTGATAAAGTCGATGGGAGCCTTTTTTGTGCGCCGCGAGTCAGGCAATGCTTTATATCGTCGGGTACTGGAAAGATATGTCAACCTGGCTACACGAGCGGGCGTGGTGCAGGCAGTGTTCCTCGAAGGCGGTTTGAGCAAAGATGGTAAGCTCCGTCAGCCGCGCCAGGGATTTCTTGATTATATGCTAC
>JAOUJX010000175.1 GCA_029882955.1 Gammaproteobacteria bacterium | reverse complement strand
GCGTTTTAACGGCCGAAGCGCCGCAGTCACGCCCATGACAAACAGCGCACAGGGGCCTGCCGACTGTGCTAACAAATCGATAAACTGATCGAGGACAGTCGGAGGTCGAAACTGAAATACTGATGCAGTAACACCGGCGATAGTAGCTAGTATGAAAGGGTGGGTAAATATCTTTCTGAGTATTTGCCCGAGCAATGCAGTCCAGTGGTGCTCGCCCTTTTCATCCACTGCCATTAGCAGTGGCGCCATAGTAAAGTGCATGGCATTTTCAAAACAAAAGATTAAAGCCACCGGAACACCCGCAGCGGGGCCAAATGCGGCCAGAGCCAGGGGCGGACCCATATAACCGATATTCCCATAGGCTGCAGCAAGACCCTGGATAGTAGCTCCCGGCAAGTCACCCCGTCCAGACCATAGGCCGAGCGACAGTCCAAAACAAAAAATCACAAAGGTCGCCAGCACTGAAACCGCGATGAAGCTAACATTGGCAAATTGCTCCACAGGCGTTGTTGCCAGTAACTTGTAAAACATTGCGGGTAAGGCGATGTAGACGATGAAAAAGTTCATCCATGCCAGCCCCTCGGCAGGTAGACGCGTCAGCTTTCCAGACAGGTAGCCAAGAAAAACCAGCCCGAAAAGAGGCAATACAAGATCAATGACTGCAAGCATAGGATTAAAAAACCAATTTAACGAACATATCCGATAATCGATATGAAATGACTAATAGAGCCGGCCAGCACAAAGAAATGCCAGATACCATGCGCATGGTTGAGTCGCTTCATCTTGTCGAGAATATAAAATACGACGCCGGTGACATAGGCTAGACCACCGAGGCTCAACCAATAGAAACCAGCCTCGGGCAGCACCTGCTTTAACGCATCCAGATCAACCCAGCAGGCAAAACCCATGGCGAGATATACCATCATCTGCCCCACCTTCACCGTACGGCCAGACAAATAAAGTTCGCTCAGAATACCTATCACGGCGAGCACCCAGACGACTACCATAATCGCCCAGCCATTACCTTCACGCAGACTCACCAGCATGTACGGCGTATAGGTTCCCGCTATCAAAAGATAAATCGAGACATGATCAAAAATCTGAAAAATACGCTTTAATTTAGGCGGACTGAAACTGTGATACAGCGTCGACATAGTGTAGAGCAACACCATGGTCAGACCAAACACTGAGAAGCTGCTAATTATCCAGGGGTCCCGAGTTTGAATACTAACCGTCAGTAAAGCACCAAGACCTACCAGTGCCAGTGCAGCACCGACCAGGTGGCTAATGCTATTGAGTCTTTCGCCGTAGTACATACTGTTTGTTCGCAAATATTTGGAACTCAACAGTGTCGCAAGTTGGAATACGGGTCAAGCCCGCATTCCTGTTATTTAATATGACAATCCGTCACTAATCCTGCCTGACTAAAGAGCCTTATACAAATGATCCAGACTTTCTTTGGCGTCACCAAACAGCATCCGTGTATTCTCCTTAACAAATAACGGATTATCGACTCCGGCATAACCGGCAGCCATACCACGCTTGAGTACGATGGTAGTTTCACCCTTCCAGACCTCGAGTACCGGCATTCCGGCGATCGGGCTGTTCTCGTCATCCAACGCCGAAGGATTTACCGTATCGTTAGCTCCGATAATAATCGACACATCTACATTCGGAAAATCGTCATTGACTTCATCCATTTCGAATACGATATCGTAGGGAACCTTGGCTTCGGCGAGTAATACATTCATATGCCCGGGCATACGTCCGGCTACCGGGTGAATACCAAAGCGTACGTTAACACCATGATCGATCAGGGTTTTGGCAATATCAGAAATCGCATGCTGCGCTTGAGCCATGGCCATACCATAGCCTGGCACTACCATGACTTCTTTGGCCGTTTTCAATAATTGCGCCGTTTCAGCAATATCGATGGTGACTACTTCACCCTGCTCGGCACCAGCTGCGGCACTCGACGTACCACTGGCCGTACCGAAACCACCCGCAATGACGCTAATGAAATTCCGGTTCATGGCACGACACATGATGTAACTCAGGATAGCGCCACTACTACCAACCAGCGCGCCGGTAACTATCAATAAATCATTCGACAACATAAAACCGGTTGCCGCTGCCGCCCAGCCCGAGTAGCTATTCAGCATTGAAATAACAACAGGCATATCGGCTCCACCGATGGCCGCAACCATGTGTATTCCGAATGCCAGGGTAATGACTGTCATAATCAACAGCATCATTTCCGCATCGCTATGACTTTCCGCACCGACAAAGTCAATACCGACAATGACAACCCCGATAAACATCGCCAGGTTCAACCAGTGACGCGCCGGCAATAACATGGGCTGGCCACCAATCATACCGCTGAGTTTACCGTAGGCGATGATCGAACCGGTGAAAGTCATCGCACCGATACCGATACCGATATAGACCTCTATTTCATGGATAGTTTTTTCGACACCGGTCAACTGAATAGTGGTATCGAGAAAATTGGCGTAACCGATTAACACTGCGGCCAGACCAACCAGACTATGCAGTATTGCAACCAGTTCCGGCATTTGCGTCATTTGTACACGACGCGACAGCACAAAACCGAGCGCGCCACCGCAGGCCATGACCACGATGAGCACATTATAGTTTTTGGTAACAAACGCCGATATGGTTACCAGCACAGCAATGGTCATGCCGATGATGCCGTAGAGGTTGCCACGGCGTGCCGATTCATTATTCTTCAAACCACCGAGCGCCAGAATAAATAACGCGGCGGCGCCCAGGTACGAAACTGAAATTAAATTCTCAGACACGGCGACTACCCCTTAAACATTTGCAGCATTCGCTGCGTGACTGAAAACCCACCGATAATATTCACGCTGGTAATGAATACAGCAATAATCGATAAATACATGATGATCGGCGTGTCTGACGACAACTGTGTAATCGCACCGAGCACGATAATGCTACTGATTGCATTAGTGACACTCATCAATGGCGTATGCAACGACGGCGATACATTCCAGATCACCATATATCCAATGAAGCAGGACAAAACAAAAACCGTAAAATGCGACATAAACGACGCCGGGGCCACCAGACCGAGGCCAAACAGGGCTAGACCGCTGATAAAAATCGGCAACCAGGCGCTTTTTGCGGCCCTGACCACACGGGAAGGTTTTTTCTCAACCTTTTTGTGCTCGGGTTCGACGTCCATGGTTTGGCCACTATAGGATGGCTTTCGCGCCGATACTTCGATCGGTGGTGGTGGCCAGCTAATTTCACCATGGTTCACCACTGTCGCCCCTCTCACGACGACGTTTTCCATGTCGACTTCGAGTTCGCCATTTTTCTCAGGACACATTTCTTCGAGCAAATTAAAGATATTGGTCGCGTATAGCTGACTCGACTGCGCCGCCATACGACTCGGCAAATCAGTGTAACCGACAATATTAACACCGTGTTTTTTAACCACTTTACCAGGCGCTGTGAGCTCGCAGTTACCACCCTGCTCTGCTGCCAGGTCAACGATAACGCTGCCGTCACGCATGCTTTTTACCATCGCCTCGGTGACCAGTTTCGGCGCAGGTTTGCCCGGGATCAGCGCCGTGGTAATAATGACATCAACCTCTTTGGCCTGCTCAGCGAACAAAGCCATTTCAGCTTCGATAAACTCTTTGCTCATTACCTTGGCATAACCACCTTCGCCGCTACCATCTTCTTCGAAGTCGAGTTCGAGAAACTCTGCATCCATACTCAAAATCTGGTCTTTCACTTCGGGGCGGGTATCGAAGGCACGCACAATCGCGCCGAGAGATTTAGCCGTACCAATTGCGGCAAGGCCGGCAACACCGGCACCAATTACCATTACTTTAGCTGGTGGAACTTTACCCGCAGCGGTAATTTGGCCGGAGAAAAAACGACCGAACTGATTAGACGCTTCGACAACCGCACGATAACCCGCGATATTGGCCATCGAGCTTAAGGCATCGAGCTTTTGTGCGCGAGAAATACGAGGAATACTATCCATCGCCAGTGCAGTCGTACCATGATCAGCGAGCCGCTTGAGTAAGGTTTCGTTTTGAGCGGGCCAGATAAAACTAATGAGTCGGGCTCCCCGGCGCATCATATCGATTTCGGACTTTTCGGTATTTAGATTAATTTCGGGTGCCCGAACTTTAATAACCAGATCTGAGGCTGCGTAGGTGGATTCAGCGTCTTTATTAATACTGGCTCCTGCGTCCAGATAAGATTTATCTGAAAAGTTTGCAGCTTCACCCGCACCGGCTTCAACCACCACCTCGAAACCAAGTTTAATCAGCTTTTTAGTCACATCCGGCGTGGTCGCTACGCGCTTCTCGCCTGCATGTATTTCTTTTAATACACCAATTTTCATGATACCCAACCCAATAGAATGAACAGACCCGCTCTGGCAGGCATGACGTCTGTGCAGTTAACGGTTAAAATTAAGATTATAATTATTTAGGAGTGTTCCAAAAATGGCCGCGATTAAACATACCACGAACGGTATAGTATTTTGTATACCAGCCCCTTCCTAATTAGTAAACAGTACCCTATTCTGCCCGAAACCTGAGCTAACACCACAATGAATAATTCTTTGCTTAGCATTAAAAAAAATAATGCGCCTCTTCGTAACATAGTACTTGCCGAGGGTGAAGACGCACGTGTCATCGAAGCTGCAGTTCGTGCTACCAGCGATGAATTAGCTCACTGCACCCTGGTGGGCAACCGGGAGGTTATCCAATCCTCGGCCAGAAAAGCGGGTCTTAACCTTGATGGAATTCGCATCGAAGACCCAGCAACATCCGCACTGACGACCCAGTATGCAGCCAGCCTGCATCAGTTAAGAGCCACTAAAGGCATGACGTTGGAACAAGCCAGTCAACTGGTTAAAGACCCGCTACATTTTGCCGACCTGATGCTTCAGGCCGGAGAAGCCGATGGCTCTATCGCCGGGGCTCAATACACTACTGGCGATCGCGTACGAACAGCATTACAGATTATCGGCGTCACACCCGGCTTTAAAACAGTTTCGAGCTTCATGCTTATGGTTTTCGATGCAGACCACCACGAGATTAAACAACGCATGATATTTTCCGATTGCGCCCTGGTAGTCAACCCGACCGCAGAGCAATTGGCAGAAATCGCAATCGCCTCGACCGAATCAGCGAAAAGAATGCTGGATGAGGAACCTCGTGTCGCGATGCTATCGTTTTCTACCAATGGCAGTGCAAATCACGAATTGGTCGACAAGGTACGCGAGGCAACCCGGCTGGTAAAACAAGCCTTACCCGACCTGGCTATCGATGGCGAAATTCAACTCGATGCGGCTATCGTGCCTTCGATATCGGCTCATAAGATGCCCGACTCGAAAATTAAAGGTAGAGCCAATGTACTTATCTTTCCAGACCTGAACGCCGCCAATATCGGTTACAAACTGACCCAGCGATTTGGTGGTGCCAAAGCTATCGGACCGATTATGCAGGGTTTAAATAAGCCTGCAAACGACCTCTCAAGGGGCTGCTCGGCGGAAGATGTTTATAATTTAATCGGTCTGACTGCAATGCAGGCATAAAGTCAGACGGCTGAAAATTCAGGCTTAGCTGCCCGCTACTCAGTTCGACATAAGCTTCAAACCGCTCCTTAATTTCACGCACATAGTTAACCGGTTCCTTGCCGTTAACAAAACCATATCTGGCCATTTTTGCGTATTTTCTTTTCGACAGTAATAACATGGCATTCTCGGTATGGCCAAACCACCGGTCTGGATCGTGCCCGAGCAGACTGGCAAGCCGCCTGGCATCGTGTACATGGCCAATCCCGGCATTGTAGGCTGCCAGAGAAAACCACAGGCGTTCAGAGATGGCTAGATCAGCATCGAAGCGGGCGCGTAACCAGTCCATATATTTAACACCCCCCTGAATGCTGCGGGCGGGGTCTTCAATTTGATTGATCCCCAGAGAACGGGCCGTACGGGGCATGAGTTGCATAAGCCCTCGAGCACCAGCGGGCGACCTGGCTTTAGGATCGAAGCCACTTTCCTGGAACATTTGTGCCGCGATTAAACGCCAGTCGAAACCGTACTGGTCGGCGTATTTTTGTACCAGACTATCAAAAGGGGATATCTCGCTATCCAAAGCATCAATGACGCGACCGCCCGCCAGTTTCGTCATTGACTGGTGACTTTGGAAATACTTCCGATAAGTCACATTATAAAACTCACCCTTGTAAATTCGCTTAATAAATTTATCGATTGCATTCTTCAAATCTGGATTGCGTGCACGCATCGCTATAGCATGTGGTATCTCCTCTGGCAGTGCGAAACCAGATTTAACTTTTACTGAACGAGCTAACTCAATATTGAGTATATGTTCATCAGCCATTGTGGCTTCGAGTTTTTTCTCGGCAACTTGCTGTATCAGTTGCTCGGTCTCAATCTGGTCATCGGCTGCCCGCAAACCGAATTCAGCACCCTGGTGTTGCTGCATGGACAACGCTTGCCAGTAACTACTGCTTCGTCGAACCGTGATGTAATGTTTCTTTAGATCAGACAATTGCGTTATCCGGCTATCTATCGGCACAACAATATGCTGTCTTGCATAATGATAGGGTTGCGAATATACAACCCCCAGGCTCTGCTGCCTTTTATCGGCCTGCAAAAAACCCATAGCTATATCGGCTTTGCCTTCCCGCAACCAGGTGGAAAACTCCCGATGGCTCGGCGGCACGACCACTTCCAGCCGTAAATTGTGATAGCGCGCAAACTCCTTCGCGAGTTCGTATTCGAAGCCCTGAAGCTCTCCGCGATAAAGAAAATAAGAGGCCGCATTATTCCGAAGCAAAACGCGAAGCAGCTTGCGTTTCTTTATCTGGTCAAAATCACCCGCATGAATTGCATCACCCTTATCAACCAGGTGCTCGAGTTGCAAAAAGCGATTGATCTCACTAACCAGTCGAGGCGCAGTTTTGCGAATCCCCCAACCAATATTACGCTGACCGCTAAAATTAGCGGCGAGTTTAATGTCATCACGATAAGCCAGAAATATATCCAGCAGATTACTGTCAAGTATAGTGGCATCAATATCACCCTTGACCAAAAGATCAAGAATTTGCTCACGTTTGACATGGTCGGGGGCAGCTAGCAAATTAATCTGTGGATATTTATTTTTCTTAAGCCATTGCAGGGCATGCCAGAAGGTCGAATCACGATTCACCATAACGGTTTTACCGTCAAGGTCTCGCACTCGACTAATGCGTTTCTCGTTCTTGCGCACGACTATCTGCTCCTTGACATGATCGACCGGCACCGAAAAGCTGATTTTCCTGAGTCTTTGCTCATTAATCGTCAGATTATTAATAATGATATCGCCTTTACCGGATTCCAGTGCCGGAATCAGTTCAGCAAAATTTTTCACCAGAACCAGCTCAGGAGTTAACCCGTGAGATTCGGCAAAAGCTTCGGCAATACGCTGCTGCTGAGCCAGTGGCGAACGACGACGAGGTAAATAGGTGACGCTGGTAAAGTCCTGCGGCACCAGAATGCGCAATTTACCCGCACGTAGAATATCCTCGAAATCGCCGTTTAATGGCTGAGATTCTTCGAGTGTACTGTAGGTACGGCTGAAAAAAGCATTGGTAGTCGGCGAATAAATGGAGAGGCCTAAAGAATAAACCAGCACTGCTAACGCGCAATGCCACGGAGGTCGGTTTATTCCAAATACGGACATAGTCACCAGGGACAAATCAAATCGCCCCCATACTAACAAGATTGAGGGATAATACTCAAACCATAACTCAAGGGGCTAAAACGACAAACCCCGCTATTGCGGGGTTTGTTAAAAACTATCGGTTAACTCTGGACCAAATAATTACCGGGGATTAGAAGCTGGTCACATAACCAAAAGCAATTGCGGTTACATCAAAATTCGTGTCAAAAAGATAATGCATATACTCAAAATTGAAACCAGCAACATTAAGACCAAAACCAACCGACATGCTGGTTTCCTGCACCTCAGCAATACCGAATATTGATTGCTCCTTGATTTTTGCATCGGTTAAACCCAGGGCGCCATAAAAAGAGCCAGTGCTGCCCCAACCAACATTGTATACCCCGTA
>JAOUJX010000535.1 GCA_029882955.1 Gammaproteobacteria bacterium | reverse complement strand
TCTTGATTACCACCGTAAGCCCGCTCCGGGTAAATTGCGAATCGAGTCAACCACGCCGTTGACTTCGCAGCAGGACCTGGCACTGGCGTACTCTCCTGGTGTGGCTCACCCCTGCGAAGAAATCGTTAAAGATCCGCTAAATGCCAGGCTGTATACCGCCAAGGCCAATTTGATCGGCGTTATATCGAATGGTTCCGCGGTGTTGGGCCTGGGCAATATTGGTAGTCTGGCATCTAAGCCGGTAATGGAAGGTAAGGCGGTTTTGTTTAAGCGCTTTGCGGGAATCGATGTGTTCGATATCGAAGTCGACGAAAGTGATCCCAGGCTTCTGGCCGAAACTATCGAACGCCTGGAACCCACTTTCGGTGGCATTAATCTCGAAGATATTAAAGCACCCGACTGCTTTTACGTGGAGAAATATCTGCGTGAACGCCTGTCTATTCCGGTATTCCACGACGATCAGCACGGCACCGCTATCGTTGTTGCCGCCGCGATGAAAAATGCGTTAGCAGTAGTTGGTAAAGATATGTCGAAAATTAAGCTGGTCGCGTCCGGAGCGGGAGCAGCATCTATTTCCTGCCTGAAATTGCTGGTTTCTCTGGGTATGGATATTAACAATATTACTGTAACCGACTACTACGGCGTGGTTTATAAAGGACGTAGCGAAGATATGGATGAATACAAAGAGCGTTTTGCAATAGATACCGACAAGCGCAGCCTGGCTGAAGTCATCCCCGGTGCCGATGTTTTCCTCGGGCTATCGGCCGGTAATATCATGACTGCCGAAATGGTCGAGTCTATGGCAGATAAACCGGTCGTTTTTGCCCTGGCTAATCCGATACCGGAAATTGACCCCGCTGAGGTGAGGCGCGTCAGACCCGATGCGATTGTTGCAACGGGCCGATCAGATTATCCGAACCAGGTCAATAACGTACTTTGTTTTCCATTTCTTTTCAGGGGGGCACTGGACGTTGGTGCCACCGAAATCAACGAAGCCATGAAGATAGCCTGTGTTGATGCCATGGCGGGGCTTGCCCGGACGGGGTCCAGTGATGTGCTCGAAAATACTTACCAGAATGAATCGAATGTATTTGGTCCTGAATACCTGATTCCAAAACCGTTCGACAGACGTCTAATTCTTGAAATAGCCCCCGCCGTCGCGCAGGCGGCGATGGACTCTGGTGTGGCATTGCAACCCATCGAAGATATGACCGCCTATCGAAATAAGCTGGTGGCCTTTGTTTATCGATCGGGTCTTTTCATGAAACCTGTATTCGATAAAGCTCGCGCCATTCAAAGGCGTGTCGTATTTGCAGAGGGCGAAAATCCACGGGTTTTGAGGGCAGTCGACACCATTGTGCAGGAAAAGCTTTGCTACCCGATTGTTCTGGGTAGAACCGAGGTTATCGAAGATTTGATCAGGGAATTCGGGCTTTCTGCAGTGCCTGGTGAAGATTACCAGATACTTGATTACCAGGATGACGAATCCTGGTGGTCTGCCTACCACCGGCTCACCGAACGTGAAGGCAAAACCGTCATCGAAGCCCAGGAGTTATTGCGTAATAGTACCTCAATCCAGGCCGCGATGATGGTCAAGCTCGGGCTGGCTGACACCATGATCTGCGGGACTATTGGGCGATTTCATCGTCATTTACGGCGCGTACTCAGTGTCTCTCAGCAGGGCGATGGGATTGATAGGGTATCGACTCTAATTGGGCTCATATCCACCGGTAATGTGTTTTTTATTTGCGACACCCAGGTAACACCTGATCCAACCGCGGAAACGATTGCCAGGATGACAATTTCCGCCGCAGAAGAAGTTCGACGCTTCGGATTAACGCCCAAGATAGCTTTATTATCGCATTCAAATTTTGGTAGCAGGGACTCAGAATCATCGTTGAAAATGCGTCAGGCGCTTGGTTTGATACGTGAGCTCGCTCCCGATCTGATGGTGGAAGGAGAGATGCAGGCAGACTCCGCTTTATCAGAACGAATTCGTCACGAATTATTCCCTAACTCAAATCT
>JAOUJX010000191.1 GCA_029882955.1 Gammaproteobacteria bacterium | reverse complement strand
CCCTGTTAATACGATAAACGGCGCTCACGGGATAACAATGGCAAAAACAAATTCACGGCATGCTTCGGCTGAAATCAAGTTCTCAAAACGGGGCGGCCGCCATAATAATTTTAGCATCCAGCGCTTTATAAACGACCATGGATTCCAGATATATGCGCTGGAGAATACCGCCGAAGGGAGGAAAATATTCATCCCGCGTTTTATTTTCGGGCAGTTTCGTGCCGAACTAAAATTGATTCTAAAGAATCAGCAAAGCAGCAAGCAACTGACGCCGTTCGAACACCAGGTCTCGTTTCTCAATCGGGAATATTTTTATTTCAGGTCGTCCAGCATGGATTTGAATAACCTGATCATTCAGGACATCGAAGAAAGAGACGGTTCCTCTGGTTACATTACTGTAGGTCGCAGTAGTTTGCAGGCACTGGATAAATTGCTATACAGCGAAAAGTTGCAGCATCCGAATGATGTACTGGAAGAAATTATTTCCTACCATCAGTTATTCCAGTTCAGTTTTGTTAAAGGTAGCAAAAGTATTACCAGCGCACTCGCCTTGCGTAAGGATGTTTTACAAACCATCGAGCGATACACTCCCAGACTCGCGCAGAAAGTAATGCTCGATGCCGATGCGGCGACTAAAAAAGCCGGGGCCAGGCCTGCCGTCAAAACTCGCGCTAAAGCCAGAAAAGATCTCAGTTTATATCGCTCCAAGCTCGGTGAGCGACTCAGTGAGAAAAATATCGAAGTCGATTACGAAGAAATATTTGGCGATCAAAAGATTTCCCTGGTTCCCGGTGCCGAGCCTGATGACGCTGCGCCTTCGCGTTCAAAGGCTAAGGCCGTGCTATCCCAGTTTTATACGCCACTGGAGGCGGGAGAGATTAAGAAATTCGAAACCGGTAAATTTCAATTTGAACTCAGTACAGAAGAATCGAGTATTTTCAGGGATAAGTTCATCAATGACCGGGCCGCTGATTTTTATCTGGGTTTCGAAATTGTAGACGCGTTATTTACTTTCAACCGGACGGTTAAAACTTTTCGCTTCCCGCTTTATTACGGCAAGGTTCGTATCCGTGAGTCGGGTCGGGGTATACACCTGGAGTTGAGAGATAATGGTCGGTTTTATCTCAACCATCTGGCGTTAGGGCATCTGGTGGAAAAGTTTACCGACACAACGGCAGGGGTGGATCACGTCGATAAGTTTTTCAATACCTTGCTGGCCCAGGATATTAGTGTTGACCAGGTAAATGATCGCATCTGTTTGTCGCGCCATCTGCCGATAAAGGAAGGTATATTTGATCGTACACGGGAAATTCTTCTGGGCTATAAGGATGAAAATGGTAAAGGCGGCATACTCGGCGATCTGAAGGTTAAAGGTATCGAGTGTGACCTGACCAGTGTTTATCTGTACCGTGCGCCGAAACTGCTGAATCCGATTGACCAGGCGCTGGAAATAGATCTAGGCAGGATTAAGGAAATCGCACACCAGTCGACCAGTCGATTTTATCGCTCGTTACTCGGAACTTTTTTAACCCCCGAACTCGATAGTGAAACACAATCGGGGAATGATTTTGCTCCAATTACCTGGATGCCCGGCATGCTGCCGCAGAGTACGCGAGCGCTGGTGGATGGGCTGAATCAGCATGATCTGGTGTTGCTGGAGGGGCCGCCCGGGACTGGCAAGACGCATACTATTATGAATTTGCTGATCCATTGTATTAACAGTAAGCAAAGAATACTGGTTGTTAGTGATCAACAGGCAGCTATTGAGGCGCTGGTAGAGAAATTACAGGATTACCTGATTGGCAGTGAACGGGGTACGCCAGCTGAGCAAAAATGGAATGACCTGTTATTTGGCGCGATCAAAGTGATCGATGAGGTCGAAACAGGTGACCACTCGTTGGAGGATTTGACTGGCCTGCTGACTGAGGCTTTTAAGCCGCAGGATGCGGGCTCCGGCTCAGGGGTGAGTGCCGATAGGCTTGAAAAACGGATCAAGCTGGTTAAGGAAAAAATAGCAAAGCTCACCGCGCAGGTGACACAGATAATGCTGGCACAGATGGGTGAAGATGTGACATTTGATCGCCGCGTTCTCAAAAAAGACCGGGGCCAAACTGATATTAAAAATTTGTTGGAATTCTTAGATGTATTACAGGGAAAAAATGCACGACATCGCGAACTAATCGATTCTTTCGTGCGGAATCGATTCAATTTGATTCGTCAGAATATGGAAGAGTGCTATCCGTTTTTCAAAGTTCCCGGCAAAAATTTTGATAGCGAAATTAAAATTCTAAAAGACGATTTAAAAATCCTCTCGGCTATCCTGAAACAGAAACCCAGGACGATAGACGATTTTCACGAGTTGACCAAAGAGCATCCGCGCCATGAAATTATTCGCTATCTGGAGTCGGTGATGCAAGCCCAGGTTTCTCCGCAGGGTAGAGGACTGGCGAGGACGATTAGAATCATTCGTAGTCGTTTCAATCCACCATTGATCAGAAACACAAAAATATTACTGCATAAAGTTGAAGACCAGGTAGCCTTGCTGAAAATGTCGGAGCGTTGGTCGGACGGACTCTGGGGTCTGTTGCGTGAGATACATGAGTCGATCCGTATTGGTGATGAGCCTTCGAGGGCATTAGGCTTGTATCGTAGTATCGAACACAAGGCCCGTGTAGAAGTAGCTGGCGATTCAGGCAAGCGAGCTTCGATCCAGGGTATTCTCGAAGAGATCGACAATTTATATGTCCAGCACGATAAAGTCGTAAAAGAATGCCTCGAGTCAAGACTTCATGAAATCGTTCGCTCGGCCAATGCCTCGAAATCAGGTTCCGGCACCAACAATATCACCAGCATCCTGTCGCTGATCGATAACTTGAAACAGTTTAATTCGGTCAGTGAAAGCGGGCGCGTTTTTGATGAGCTCAGGCAAAAGCTGTTTGACACCTTCCCGGTATGGCTGGTTAGAAAGCAGATGGTGCCTTTCCTGCTGCCCTGTATAGAGCAAAGCTTCGATCTGCTTATTATCGATGAAGCCACCCAGTGCCGGGTCGATGATTCCATATCGTTAATGTTTCGGGCGAAGAAAATGCTGGTAGTCGGAGATGATAATCAAACCGTATTGCAAAAAAACTCGGTGATCGATGACTACCTGTTCAAGGATCACGAACTCGATGAGCACTTAAGAAACACCCAGGCACGCGGTTTCAAGGGCGGTGGTTCGAACATCTTTGCACTCGTCAAATCGATTAAACAGGCCTCAGTAATGCTCAATGAACATTATCGATGTCCACCAGAAATCATCGAGTATTCGAATAAATATGTTTATGAAAGTAAGCTCAAAATTATGCAGTGGAGTTTGCCCGAGCATGCCTCCGCAGTCGATGTGGACAGTAGTGAGCAGAAAGTTGAAAACTCGAAGCGAGCCGGTAGTGGCAAATTCAAAGGCATCGAAACGCAGATGGTTGATCGCTATTTCGATTACGTCCTGAAGGCGATAAAAAATATCGAGAGAACCACTAAAAAGAAAATTAATATCGAAACCGATGTTGCGCTTTGTTACTTCCTCCTGAAAAACGAGCCCTATATGAAATTTGCCAAAGACAAATTTTTAAAAAAACTCAATCGCGGAGAAGATGTGCTTGATGGAGCCGGTGCTGCACTGCAGGGCAAGGAGCGAGACTATATTTTCTATTTCTGGGATATGACGCGATATAACATGGGCGCATTTAAACAGGGCGACGATGCCGATAAGCGTAAGGGTGAACTCAATGTTTTGATGAGTCGACCAAAGAAAAAGGCCTTTCATTTTCTTCATCGTAATTTCGATCAACTCGACCACAGTCGAACCCAGATCAGTAGTTACCTGTCCAGGGTATTACACCGTCAGGAGCAAAAGAAAAAATCTCCGGAGAAAGGTGAAAATGCTCTGAATCAGTCGTTTCTCGGTAGCCTGCTGTTGTTCACGCTGGAAAAATCGAGTAACCGTAACGTCAAGGAAGTTCGCGAAAAAATTCGAGAGCAGGCACTGGATTTTAGACAAAACATCGTCGTCGGTGACGCCGGACGCGTAGTTGATCTGATTGCTTTTCCAGTCGGCGAAGCAGATAAAGTTACCGGTCTGGTAGATCTGTCAGGATTCGGTAGCGAAGAGACAGTCGGTCAAAACGTGGTCGATTACTTTTTCCAACTCAAACGGGCAGCCCCGGGAATCGATCCGCTATTTGTTTTTCCGCATGAACTGATTAATGAAAACGGCCAGACATTTCACTCGTTAATACATAAGTTAGAGCTGGCGCGAAATGGTAAAGCCGCCGGGAAGTGATCGCTAGTATCGATCGTTCAAAATATGAGCGTCGACTTCCACGCCTGATTAATCATTATCCAGGCGGTGATAATTTGATTTCAATGCGCCGGTTGAGCTGACGCCCTTCGGCGGAGTCGTTACTCGCTACGGGGCGGTACTGGCCATAGCCGACTACTTTTAAACGCTGTGGATCGACCTGGTTGTTCTGCTGGAAAAACTGGATGGCGGCTATGCCGCGGGCAGTAGAAAGCTCCCAGTTAGAGTCGTATTTTTTGTATTGGAGAATCGGGATGTTGTCGGTGTGGCCTTCAACGGTAATGGCTCTATCGGGGTAGGCATTTAACGAGTCAGCAATAATTGACAGGACTTTTTTGCCAGCCGGCGTGATCTCTGCTGACCCGGAGCCAAACAACACTTCGCTGGTGAGTTTAATCACGGTCATCTGATTTTTGAGCTGTGTGATTTCGACCCGACTTTCATTGAGTTCCTGCTCTAATCGATTTTTTAAATGAGCAATTTGACGTTTGCTTTCCTGTTCCTGTTCGAGCTGACTGAGCAATTCCGATTTTTCTTCACTTACGCTGCTGATTTCATTTTTCAGAGATTGCTGAGCCAGTTGGCGTTTTTCCAGTTCGGCCTTGAGTTCTTCGGTTGTCAGGCTTGTTTTAGCAACTTCTTGCTCTAGCGCTGCCTGCAGCTCTTTATTTTCCGCCTGAGCCTTTTCCAACGATCTGGTGAGACTGCTTAATTCTGACCGGCTATCTTTTTCGAAGGTTTTATTTTTATTTGCTTCTGCATAATAGTAATACCATCCGCCAGCGGCCGCCGCGCCCAGTATTAATACAGGGATGATGGTATAAATGATATTGCCTTTACTGCGTTTCATAATAACCCCTGCAAAGATTTGGCCCGAAGCATCATATCATTATTAATATAATGATCAATTTTGGTCCGTTGACAGACCGCCTGGGGTTATTTTTTATTCCCTTAATTGAAAAATACCGGCCTTACCTTGTTGCCTCTCGCGCTATCTCGTCTAATAAGTTTTCTACTGCCAGGAGTGACTGGTCGGCAGCACGACTGAATTTCCGGTAGCTGACATAAATAGTTCCGGGCTTCTGCTCGGTCTCGTAGATGGTCACAACATAAGGGCAATAGCTGATATTTTGAATGTCGGTCTCCATCGTCTTGCGAGAGAGTAGTGCGGAACAGAAAATCAGGTATTCTGCGGCCCGATATAAATCTTTACTGCCGCCAACATCGGCCTGGGTACGTTTGAGCATATCGCCCGGACGGCCGTTGTAGTCGATAACCAGTCCCTGACTGATAATCGCATCAATTAAATCTTCGCGGACATCGGCAAACTCACCCTTCGTTTCATAAATGACCAAATTATTGTTAGCTTCGGCTAATACGAAAGGAGAGCAGGTTGCTAATAGAAATACTGCGGCAATGGTTTTTACTGTATTCATCAGTGGCACCTCAACAGGTTAGCTTTCTATTAAGATAAAGGTAGTAACGATTAGTCGGAAAACAAGGCCAGGAAATCGGAAAATTTAATTAACAGATAACCCAGAATAAAACAGGCAAAAGCAAGCGGTATGCCCAACAGCCAGGTAACAGCCTTGTGTAGCCCGAGCCATGATTCTGGGTTAAGTACCCAGGCATAGAACGGATACGGCGAATACTGAAGAAAAATTCGCAATTGCATTGAAGTCCAGCTGCCGTTTTGCAGGTACAGGAATAATTGATAACCAATCGCAGCCAGACTGATCATTACCAGTAATAAACCAGCCAGATAAAAAATGCCTGAAAAAAATTGATTTTTTAATCGGCCTAATTTCTCGATGACGCTATTAATCATTCTTGTTGTACCTCTCGAATATAAGTCAATTCTGCACTGTATTGACACCAACTGCAAAGTTCATCGATTTGTCTGAGTCGTAGTATAAACAGTCAATTTATTTTGTCGGCGCTATTCCTCTATCTGCTATTCTGCGTCGTTCAACCGCAGCCTATCTGGATAGCCGGAAAATATAATTAATGCTAACGCATCGCTTTGATCAATTACCCGATAATCTCAAAGGGGCTGCCTTCTTAATGATGGCGGCCTTTGCTTTTTCGTTGATGTCTGTGGTCGTCAAGATTCTCGGCTCGCAATTGCACGTCACGCAGATTTTGCTGCTGCGCCAGATTGGTATGATCATCATCGTTGCACCTGCGATATTTTCTGACTTTCCCGGAGTGCTCAAAACCACCCGGCTGGGTTTGCAGATCGTGCGGATTTTTTTCGCCTTAATCGCGATGTTAGGCGGTTTCAGCGCTATCATTTATCTGCCGCTGGCAGATGCCACTGCTATTTTCTTCGCCAAGAGCTTTTTCGTCACTATTTTTGCGGTGTTGATTTTGAAGGAAACTGTCGGTGTCTATCGCTGGAGCGCTGTCATTGTCGGCTTCCTCGGTGTCATGCTAATGCTGCGCCCGGGAGGGGAAAATTTCTCGGTATATGGTTTTGCGGCTGTGGTCGGTGCTGCCGGCGCCGGTGCCGTCATGATTATATTGAGAATACTGACCAGAACCGATCATCCGAAAACAATTCTCAGCTTCCAGGCACTGGGTGTTGGTCTGATCATGCTGATACCGGGGATTTACTACTGGCAGTGGCCGACATTAAACGAATGGATGCTGCTCGGTGTACTCGGTCTGGTCTCTTATTTGGCACAGAAAGGAAATATCCACGCCTACAAATGGGGCGAAGCATCGCTGCTGGCCTCGCTTGATTATGTGCGGCTACTTTATGCGACCTTGTTCGGGTATTTAATCTTCGACAGTTTTCCCGCCCTCAGTACCTGGGTGGGGGCGGGTGTGATTGTTGCGGCAGCTATTTTTACCGTGCATCGAGAGAGAAAGCGGAAGGTGGTGCTGTCCGGGGTTGAGAGACAGGTGGATTAGTCCATCGCAATGGTCATTGTGAGGAGTGGTAGTGAAATCCAATAGCCCCGGTTCACTGACTAATGCTGGTAATTATATCTACTACAGGTGACTTTTTGGATCCATGCGCTGGTGAAATATGTCAATGATAGCGATATGATCAGGCATGACTTTATAGTAAATCGTGTGCAATTCTATAAACGCGCTATTAAGTCGTTCATAAAGGTTTCTCCGTCGACACCCTGTCCGGCTTCAAGTTGTGCCTCTCCGATTGCCAGCTTCTGCCGTAAGGAGACTAGTTTTTCCTGAAAGTCGTGTTCGCGCTCTTCGAGCAATCGCATCGCAGCGCGAACAACCGCAATCAGCCCTCCTGATGCTGCACCATAGTCCGGCTTGCCAGTGCATGCGATATTTCACTATGAGAAATATTAAAATCATCACCGGGGGTGTAGAAAACCAG
>JAOUJX010000174.1 GCA_029882955.1 Gammaproteobacteria bacterium | reverse complement strand
AGAGATAGCATCGGTGTAAATCGTAATGTGGATGGTCAATGTAGGTTTAGTACAGACTACGCAATTTGACCTAGGCTGTTCAGCAAAATGGGTTGTGTCATTAGCCCATCTACCTAGTTGTTATGACCAATACTTAATTCCTGAAAAAAAACACATACTTCAGTTTCAAATATCACCGATATAAAAAATTATTTATCGAGTGTTTATTTTTTAACTTTAGGAGTCAGGAAGGATGTTGAATGCGGCGAAGTACTTTTTAACGTTAGGTATTTTAGTTTTGCTTACTGCCTGTGGCGGTGGGGGCGGATCGAATGGTGGAAATAACTCTCAAAGTCTTCGGGAAGCGCGTACTTTGTGGAGCAATCTCACACATAACGATGGTGTTACCGAAGCTTACACGCTCGAATTCACGGCTGTTGATGCGGCGGCCTCTAATTTTACACTTTATATCTGGGGTGCAGAGTTTGTACCACCAAATCCTGGGACGCCCGTCGCTCTCGATGTGCATATATACCCTGATGGCGGGGCTGGGGAATCCTGCTCGCTGAGCCTGGCAGATAATACTGTCGTAGATTCTTGTCAGTTTACCCAGAACAATACGAATCAATTGAATCTCGATATTACAAATAACTCAGGTAACCCCGTTACTTATGAGTATATTTTTCTACCGGGAACCACACCAGTTGACGGTAGTATGGCTAGCCCATTCAGAATTCTGAATTCGGTTATTCACGACACCGACGTTGCGTGGACAGCCGGTATAGTCGGGGGGGCGGGTAGTAGCTCTTATTACGTGGCTAACACCGGCGCTGATACCACCTCGTTGGGGACATCCGAACTCATAGCTGTACTCGGTAATAATTCGGAACTGACCATTGAAATGTTCAGCGATAGCGACTACTCAGTACCTGTTGACGAATGCTCAAGCGGGGGTTGTTACTCGTTCTATAATCTTACTGCTAATACTGACTATTACCTGAAGATTACTAACAATGGTAGCGGCACCAGCAACCCGATCATCTATCAGCTTGACTTGACGCCGGGCAACGACTCGATATTCGACTATGGACTTCAGGTTAGTGCTACATTAGGTAGTGGTTCAGCGGGCCTACCCTACTCGGTATATATGTTCGATAGTTCCGGTGTGGCGCAAGCTGGCCTGTGGTCGAATAATGTTTTGTCGGGCGATGGTAGTATTTATACCACGATGAAAACCATTGACGCTAATGGTTGTGTGACCAATACCAATGCTTCCCAGGTCACCAGCGGAACCTATAGCTTTGTACTCAGCATGCACAGTGGTCTTGCCGTATTTTACGGCGTCAGTCCTTTGACTGACAAGCCCACGGCTTGTGCGGGAACCGATGGATATATATCAAATGGCTACGAAGGCGGAGTGACAACATTGGATATGAGCACTGTTGATCCTGTTTATGGGGTTAATCTCGCCAGTGATGCTGGCAGTACTCTCGCGGGAACCAGTTCTTTACAGCTTGATATTGTAACTGGGAGTGTGCAAGCAATTTCACAGCTAACCTGTAGCGCTTATATGAGTGGTTATACGGGTACCGATGACAAGAATCGGTTGGCGACATTTACTCAGCCTGTGGGATCTGGCACCGCAAATTTTAGCACGGGCGATCTACTACGATTGGCGGCAGGTTCTTATCGACTGTACTGTCTTTCGGATGAAGATAATAGCGGTGGTGAAAGCACAGGGGATCTAGTTTTCGATACCACGTTTGATATGCCGGATATTTCGACCAATATTGCACATCCGGTGGATGCCACCACGGGTTGGTCGGCCCTATAAAGCAATAACTTAAGTACGATGAAGTGAAAAAACCGGGGCAGAGCCCCGGTTTTTTAAACCCTAACCGACTAGCCTTTTCCTGGTATCTTCTAGTTCAAAGTCCAGTTCTGCAAAACACCGACATCAATCAGATAATCTCGAAATTCGACCACCACGCCGGTTGGAGTAATTTCGTGCAGATACACATCGCCGACAATGCGTTGACCTTTTCTCACGGGTCGGTTGTTATCCACGTAGACGAAGCTCGCCGCGGGGTTGCTGGAATATAGGTGGCCTGAAAAAACAATCGTCGGCAGGTCTTTACGAATATTACCCGGTAGCTCGCTGAGGCTGGATATATCGCTTAGTAGGGGTTTGGACTCTTGCGTGGCTGGGGCTGGTATGGGCTTTGGAGGCGAAACTAGTATCTCTGGTTCAGCAACTTCTTGCTCGACGACTTGCGTGACTGGTTCAGGGGCGACGAGTTGCGCTGTTGGTGCTTCAATTGGTTCAACTTTTTCCAACGCGGGGATATTTTCACGATCAGGTTGGCTCGACTGTATCCAGATAGCCAGGAAGATGATGTTCAGTAATAAGGCGGCGGCGATGAAATAGGGCAGTAAGCGTCTTTTTGCCGGGGTATTGTCGAGCGGTAGCGCCAGTACCTGTGCCTGCGGCACTTCCTGTTGCTGTCTTTCCTGCTCTGATTTTGCGATAGCGTCGAGAATGAATGACATGTCAGCTTTCTCCTCGGTTGCTCAGGCGCGGGATTGAATCGTCGGTTGAAGAATTAAGCTGTATTAAAGTTTGTCGGCCTGCAATACCATCGATTTCCAGGCCGCTTTTACGCTGGAATTCTTTGACTGCGGAAGTCACTTTTTCGCTATAACGAGTGTGTATCTTGACCGATTTGATGCCGGCTGCGAACAGGCTTTTCGTTAACCAGATAATGTTCTCACCCTGGTCACCTGGCCTGACTACAGAGCGGCCATCCGGGGGTGTACGCCAGAGTAATTGGTATTGTCCCTGCCAGCGAGCTTCCAGATATCTTATAGCGACGGTTTCGATACCGTGTCGAAAGGCGAGTGTAGCCTTATCGTTATCGATTGATAGCAAGGTAGCCTGATATTTTTGACCTTTATCGTTGAATAGAGTCAGGATTGCCGGACGGTCATAGTTAGCAACACTGCCAAGATTGCCAACCCCGGAGTAACAGCGTAGCCCCCGTTTGAGCGCCGTTTTACAGGGGGCAATATCATCATTCTCCAGCTCGATACCCCATTGTTTAAATTGTGCAATCTGGGCGGTCGCCAGGCTATTGTCTTCGGCAATTACCTGCTCAGGCCATCCCGGTACTTCAAGTACGGGAACTTCGACTGTCGCTTCGGGTGGGGGCGCTGCTTCGACCGATTCCTGCGATAGCATGGTGGTTACTGGCATGCTCTGCTCCTGGTCGTAGAGTAGCGCTGCGGTAGTGGCCACGGAAATCAGAAGTAGCGAGGCCATTATCGCTCCCGGCGATAGCCATCTTCGTGGAGACGATCTGCCCATGACTTCTCTGGCCGCTTTATTCAATGTCGAGCTATTCACCCTGGGCTGTGATCTGACATAAGCGCCCAGCATGGCGCGGTCGCAAATAACATTGATTAAGCGCGGAACGCCGCCAGTTTTATCGTATAACCTGGAGAAGATGCGGGCCGGGAATACCATTTTTTGTCGCCCCGCCACGGCGAGCCGATGCGATACATAAGCGCCGACCTCCGAACGGTCGAGTGGTAGCAAATGGTATCTGGCGGTGATGCGCTGTTGCACCTGTTTCAACTCAGGGCGCGACAGCATGGTTTCCAGCTCGGGTTGTCCGAGCAGAATAATGCGCATGAGCTTACGCTCATTGGTTTCGAGGTTGGTGAGCAGGCGAAGTTGTTCGAGTACGTCGAGACTGAGGTTTTGCGCCTCGTCGATAATAACAACAGTTTTGCGGCCATCCGCATGGCGTTGCAGCAGGTGCCGATTAATCGCATCGACCAGGGTTTTCACACTACAGTCCAGTTTCGAATAGGCGATATGGAGTTCGTCGCAGATGCTACCCAGCATCTCGATTACCGAGACTTTGGGGTTGAGTATGAAAGCGACTTCGGTATCTTCGGGTAACTGCTCCAGCAAGCACCGGCAGACCGTAGTTTTGCCGGTACCGACTTCGCCGCTGAGCAGGACAAATCCACTGTCGCTGCGAATGCCGTATAACAGATGCGCGAGAGCCTCCCGGTGACGGGCGCTCATATAGAGGAAACGCGGATTGGCTGCGATAGAAAAAGGTTCTTCCGTTAGCCCGAAATATTTGTTGTACATGACGGTTGATACCTGTTGTTGCAGCGATTATAACTGGCAGAGGAAGAGGGACAAAGGTTCTTTTAGCGGGCTTGACCAGGATCAGGCGAGTTATGGAATAGTTAGCTTACAATCTACCTTGAGTTTATAATTTAACCATCTCGCCACAATGGCAAATCGGTTCCAATGGGAGTCTATTAAAAATGATATCCAGGGCAAAATCTGCGCATTTATTTCCTTCTCTGCTGGCGAAGCCTGTTTCGTTGATACCGGGGCAACTGCACGCCGCGGTGGTGTCGAAGGTATTAAATTCCGTATTGGCCGGGCAGATCGCCGATGGTGAGCTTGATTTTATGAGCGGGCGTAATCTGCGAGTCGAAGTGATGGATGCCGCCATACAATTTACCCTGTCTTTCGATGGCGAACGCCTGCTTCGAGGGAATACCGGAAGTCCTCCCGACCTGATTTTCCGTGGTAATGTTTATGACTTTCTGCTGTTGGCAGCGCGTAAGGAAGACAGCGATACGCTGTTTTTTCAGCGTCGCCTGAAAATAGAAGGGGATACCGATATGGGCCTGGCGATCAAGAATTTCCTCGATTCTATCGAAATAGAATCTTTGCCCTATCACCGACAGATGGACGGCCTGTTAAATCGGGGTGTGAGCCTTTACGAGCGGATGACGTGATACCCATCCACTAATGCCGCACAACGGCCGCGCCCGCATCCAGCGGGAATAATGCACTATCACTGAGCACCGCTCTCATTCTAACACCTCTATTTGAAAATTAGAGGCGACAACTATCCTGACATAGGGGGGGCTAAGCTGACATATAGAATATATGGGCCAATTTTCAGAATGGCCTAATCATCGATTTCTGGATCAAAGATACCTGATTCAAGATCGAGGGACAGCTGAGCGATCAACGTTTGAACTGCTGCTCGATCGACCGGGCCATCTGCAATCAGGCTGATCCTGCAATTGGTCGCCACCGAATAACGTGCAATTTCCTTACCTTTAGTGTTCAAGACTGTAGTCGTCTTTGGTCGACTATTGGGATTGTCACGACTGCTACTGAAAGGAATTGGGGTGCGTATACTATCTTCTTCGACACCATAAAATTTGAGATCAGTGTCGTCTTCATCGTCATAACTACCCTGGTTCGGTGGCTCTTGTTCAAGCACAAGATCGACGGCATCAAATTTGAGATCAGTGTCGTCTTCGTTGTTACGGCAGCCCTGGTTCGGTGGCTCTTGTCCAGGCACAAGATCGATGGCATCAAATTTGAGATCAGTGTCGTCTTCGTCGTTATGACCGCCTTGCCCCGTGGACCATTGTTCGAGCATCATGTCGATGGTTTCAAGATATCCGCGCAGGAATTTTGTTACCACCTTGCTGTTAAAGTGAAGATCATGGATCAGATATCGTCTGAGTTCGCTATCGCCAGGTAGATCGTATCCCCATTTCTCCCACAGTGTCCGGTATATCTTAGGATTCAGTGCGAATTGTTGGATGAAATCCGAATTCTCACTCTTAGTATGATAATCTGAAAAAAGCTTGTTGAGTGCTACATCACTTATCCGGAGTCTGCGATCTGCACTATGGCCAATAGCATCGAGCAGTCCAAAACTGATCATTGCCGCAACAAGCTTATGGCCGACGCCACTACTTGGGCTATATCCCCAGCAATTCAGAGAATCCTTCATGCTGATATCGATTTGTCCCCATAAGTCATAAAATTGCTTCGCTTTTTCAAGTGCCTCCGGTAGCGAAACTGAAGGATAGGATGGGCTGCGTATCGGCATGCTAATTGGCCTTACAAATCGTGATACGCAAAAATACAGTAATTGATTTAGTTAGCAAAGGTTTTTGGAGAGAGGCCGGCTGTAGTGAGGGAAGTGTAACCGGCCACTTAAAATAAATTATATCAATTCTGATGGCTGTTCATGGACGTGAGTTGTCGTCTGTTACGCCAAATTGAAAGGCGGGTGTCGATCCAGCTGAGACGTTCAATGCGCCGATTCCTGTGGTGGGGCTGGTTGTGTTTTAACGCTTTGAAAACATGGTCTAAAGTGATTGAAGTAACCTATTAATTGCCTGAGCAAACTCTGTACCAGAGTCTTCCTGTAAGAAATGCCCACCTTTTAGTGTTATATGCGGTAAGTTTTTACTACCAGGAATATTTTGTTGAAGGTATAAATCACCCCCTCTAGAAAATGGATCGCCATTACTAAATGTGGTTAAAAAGGGCTTCTTCCATTTTTTTAATTCCCGCCAAGCGGCTTTGTTAGCTTTCGAAGCTGGGTCATCCGAGGTGGTTGGTACTAAAGCCGGGAAAGCTCTAGCCCCCGCTTTGTACTTACTGGAAGGGAATGGTGCGTTATATGCACGGCGCTCGTCTTTGCTAAAGGACTTGAAACTACCATACTCAACAATGCGGGCTATTGGAAACCAGGGGCTATATGATGCAAAAGCACGCCATTTTTTAAATGCACTCGGAATTTTTTCTTCTCCGGTTGGCAACATGCCATTGCCAACAACGATTGCCTTAAAACGCTCGGAATTTTCTGCTGCAAGTCGTAAACCTAACAGTGATCCCCAGTCCTGACAAACCAAAGTGATGTTATATAAATTTAATTGATCGAGTAACGACAATAACCAGTCAATATGTGCTTGATAACTATAATCAGAAACTTTAATTGGTTTATCCGATTTTCCAAAACCGATTAGATCTGGCGCAATAACTCTGTGCCCGGCAGCTACACAAATCGGAATCATATGGCGATAGAGATATGACCAAGTGGGTTCGCCGTGCAACATTAAAATAGGATCGATATTTTTAGAACCCTCATCGACATAATGCATTCGCAAACCGTCTATATCAATATAGTTCCCCTCAAATTGATAGTTAGGCAAACGCTTAAAACGGATTTCAGGAGTTCTCAGGTATGAAATCATATGATAAGTCCCTTAGTTCCATGTCGACCGATAGTATCTAGAAAACAGTATGGGCTTCAATGCCCCTTTCGATGTTCGCAAACTGTATCTTATACACTCAATCAAGATTGTACAGCCAACTCTTACCATGTTTGTCTTCAGATGAATGACTGCTTATGGCTGTGAGACCTACAGGCCAATTATCCGAATGTGTACTACCGACCCAGGCAGTGTGAAAACAGAAAAATTAGGCCAAGGATAAATGGAAGGGCACGAGGTTTGAGCTCACGGCATTCATTTGAAGTTTGTGCTTCTACAGCTGATATGTATTTATTTTTTCTTCTTCAGCTTCTTTAGAAGCGCTTCTACTTGTTGTTTATTGTTACAAACGTTTTCGCAGGGTATCCCGTCCTTATCACCATCTCGACGTCCAAATATGCCATCAGGGTAATCTGCTATCACCTCTGCGCAACTTTGGTATTCTTTACATGATTTTGCCTGGCTAATCCCAGGCACAGCGATCAATGATGCTAACATGAGTATCAAGCTAATACGGCGCATTTACTTCTCCTATTCTGATTGTTTTTCGATTAACACTCCCTTAGTTAGTTAAAATGTTCCTACTTCCTTGAACCTGTCAGGCTAGATGATCTCCATATTTTTAACAATTGTTAATATCGTCAACTCCCTTTTAATTTATTATCTGCAGTGGCCCGGGATACGTAACTTAAATATTCTGAATGTCGGTTGTTGGCCGATTCTGTTGGAAAACTCGGTAAAATTGGGCAGCTGTTTTTTTGCAGAATACCAAAGCATTCTAAACTTCTTACAGCACTGTCTATGTAAGCTCACCAGTTCCTTTGTTAGAAGAGTTCATTGGATTTTGATCTCTCCCTGTACGCCAATTTTTAAAATTAGTGACATCGAAAATAAATTTCTCATCTAGAAAAATTTGGAGCTTTTCAAAAGAATCGGCCGACTGTCGCCGTTCGTTGTTTCAAATCAGAAGACGGCAGTCGACCCAACTCTGACCATAGCTTACTCATGCTAAACTTGTAGGGGATATAAGGTGTAAAGAGGTTTTTAAATGTCAGGATATTTCGGAACGGATCTCCAACAAGAATTGCAAGTCCAAGTAGAGAGTGCTATGCATTGGATTGAGAATACACCGG
>JAOUJX010000173.1 GCA_029882955.1 Gammaproteobacteria bacterium | reverse complement strand
TTCATGTAGGGGCAAAGGATGCAGGTACCGACGATTTCCTTATCGAGGAATTCACTTTTGAAGCGGTCGGTGATTCCACACTCGGTTACCAGCATGAAGGTATGCGCGGGGGAATTCTTTACATAGTTGAGCATGCCCTCGGTGCCGCCGGCATAGTCAACCTCAGATACCAGCCCCGGTGTACACTCAGGGTGGGCAAGAATTTTTACCCCGGGAAACCGATCTCTGATATCCCGCACAGCGCCAACGTCGAATCCCTCGTGAACCACGCAGGTACCGTCCCATGTTCTAATGGTCTTCGATGAAATTTTGGCAAGATTTTCTGCCATCAGGCGGTCCGGTATAAACAGGATTTCTTCCTGTGGCATAGCCTCCACTACCTCTATGGCGTTCGATGAGGTGCAGCAGGCATCGCTTTCGGCCTTGACCTCGGCATAGGTATTTACATAACACACAACCCCGGCATTCGGATATTGCGCTCGCAGGGTACGTACCTGTTGCGCGTTGATCGAATCAGCTAGCGAGCATTCGGCTACCTGTGGAACCAGTACTTCTTTTTCTGGATTGAGCAGCTTGGCCGTCTCACCCATAAAGTAGACTGAGCAGAAGATAATTTTCTGGGCCGGGTGATTGGTTGCTTTGACGCTCAGACCATAGGAATCACCGATATAATCGCCTACACCGTACATGATGTCTGGAGTCTGGTAGGAATGGGCCAGGATCACCGCATTCTGCTCTTTCTTGAGTTCGTTTACCTCTTTTGTCACAGGTGCGATTAGCTCGCAATCGTCGCGGCTCCAGCCGAGATGATGGAGCTTGCCATAAAGGCGTTCGGTTTCTTTGTCTAAATCTGAATGAATAGAGGCTATCACCAGTCTTCTCTCTGCATCTCGGTACCAACAGGAGTCAGGTCATCTTTTTCGATATTATTCATAAGCCCGGTCCAGTCCTTGATAATCGGTTCGACTGCTCTCTAACAATGACGACTCATGAAAAAACTACTCTTATTCGAACAGGGTCTACTTGATGAGGGTCAAGAAAAAATACAAATAAATCGAGGATATCGGGTATCTTCGCACTGCTGATACCCTGATCGAATGCGATAGCAGTAACCGAGCAATAAGTATCATACGGATTATCAACTGATGTGATTTCCAGGCTGGATTAACTAAATCAATCCCCGCTCAGAAAAACAAAGTGTGTCGTCACCGACAATGACATGATCAAGTACGCGGATATCCACCAGTGCTAATGCCTTTTTCAACCGCTCGGTTATTTGCACATCGGCCTGACTTGGTTCGCAAACGCCCGAGGGATGGTTGTGAGCTAAAATGACACAGGCGGCATTATCGGCCAGCGCCTGCTTTACCACCTCGCGAGGATAAACGCTGGCGCCATCAATGGTGCCACGGAACAGTTCGCGAAAGGCAATGACTCGATTGCGGTTATCGAGCATCAGGCAGGCAAAAATCTCGTGCGGCCTGTCGCGTAGTTGAGCATGCAGATAAGCAATCGTATCGGCCGGGCTGGTGATCGCGTCGCTGCGTTTGATTTCTTCGCCCAGATGTCGGTTGGCCATTTCGAGCACTGCCTGTAACTGGGTATACTTGGCGTCTCCCAGTCCCTTGTGACTGCAAAAATCCATTTTTGACGCGGTCAGTAGCGCGCGCAATGAACCGAAACTGCCGAGTAATTGGCGTGCCAGGCCAACTGCAGAGGTACCAGGGATGCCCGTACGTAGAAATATAGCTAACAGTTCCGCATCGGACAGGGTGCTGGCACCCTTTGCCAGAAGTTTTTCGCGGGGCCGCTCTTCGCTTGGCCAGTCGGTTATTGCCATGGGTAATCCTTTACGTAGTGTCCTTGTTAGTTAAAATAGAGCATATGCAAATAACACTCAAGAAAAAAATCGTTCTCGGTGTCACCGGTGGCATTGCTGCTTACAAGGCGGCGGAATTACTACGTCTTCTGATCAAAGCTGGTGCAGAGGTGCGCGTAGTAATGACTCCCGCAGCGTGCGAGTTTGTAC
This sequence comes from Gammaproteobacteria bacterium, assembly GCA_029882955.1. Taxonomy (GTDB): domain Bacteria; phylum Pseudomonadota; class Gammaproteobacteria. Next base: position 6,231 of record JAOUJX010000173.1, on the reverse strand, counting down.
AACCGTTGACCTTTCAGGCGCTGAGTGGTCATCGGGTTTATACCGATATCTTTGATGGTGAAGCCGAATCGGCGATGGATCACATCGAACTGGCGCGGTGGGCTGATTTGATGGTCGTGGCACCGGCTTCCGCCGACTTTATCGCAAAAATGCGCCAGGGTTATGGCGATAACCTGTTGCTGACTCTTTGTCTGGCGGAGAAAAAATCGATTGCAATTGCGCCCGCGATGAATCAACAAATGTATGCGAACTTGGCCACTCAGGAAAATCTGAAGGTGCTCGCGGAGCGAGGAACGCTGATCTGGGGGCCGAATGCCGGAGAGCAGGCGTGCGGTGATGTCGGTCTGGGGCGAATGCTGGAAGCTGAGGCTGTTCTTCGATTGATTAATATACACTTTCAACCTGGTAAATTAACCGGTAAGCGTGTGTTGATTACCGCCGGACCGACGCGGGAATCAATCGATCCGGTTCGTTATATCAGTAACCATAGTTCGGGAAAAATGGGCTACGCACTGGCGCAGGCAGCCAGGCAGGCAGGAGCCGACGTGACGCTGGTCAGTGGACCGGTTAATCTTGCTGCGCCCCCCGGGGTCCAACGTATTTCGGTCGAAAGTGCAGTGGAAATGTTCGATGCCGTAATGGGCTATGTTGATGTATCTGATATTTTCATCGCCTGTGCCGCTGTTGCTGATTATCGAGTGGCACAACAAAGCCAGCAAAAGATCAAAAAGACTTCTGATCAAATGGTATTGTCGCTGACGCCTAATCCTGACATTGTCAGTGCCGTCACAGGCGTTGATGAGCCACCGTTTACGCTCGGATTTGCCGCTGAAACTGAAAATCTCGAGCAATACGCAGCCGATAAGCTAAGCCGTAAGAAACTCGATATGATTGCGGCCAATCGGGTTGGCAATTCAGAAACCGGTTTTGGAACAGACAGTAACGAAATTCTACTGCTCTGGGCCGGAGGTAAGCAGCTTTTACCATTGGCGGGCAAACCAGAAATAGCCCGACAGTTGATCGACATTCTGGCGGATCGATACGCAGAAATTAATTAATTTAAAACCAGACTAACAATTATGACCGTTAAAAAAAGCAGTGTAGCTGAAATCCTGATCGAGGCGCTTCCCTATATACAGGCGCTCGACCGCAAAACAGTGGTAATTAAATTCGGCGGCAACGCCATGGTGGATGAAGATTTAAAAAGCAGTTTCGCACAGGATATTGTGTTGCTGAAACAGGTTGGCGTAAATCCGGTAATTGTGCACGGAGGTGGGCCGCAAATTGGTAAGCTACTCGAACAGATAGGCAAGGAGAGTCGCTTCATCGAAGGTATGCGGGTGACCGATAACGAAACAATGGACGTGGTTGAAATGGTACTCGGCGGGTTGGTCAACAAACAGATTGTTTCGTTGATAAACAGTCATGGTGGCAGAGCTGTAGGCCTCACCGGAAAGGATGGCGGCATGATTAGTGCCCGAAAGATGAAATTAGGACCGGACGATCGGGGCCATGACCTGGGCCAGGTGGGTGAGGTCGAAAGCATCGACCCTGCCGTGGTTAAAATGCTCGACGACGATGATTTTATACCGGTTATTGCGCCGATTGGAGTGGGTGCCGATGGCACATCATATAATATCAATGCCGACCTGGTCGCCGGTAAGCTGGCCTCTGTATTAGGCGCGCAAAAACTGCTGTTGCTGACCAATACGCCCGGTGTGCTCGACCCGGATGGAAAATTATTGACGGGCCTCGAAGCGCAGGAAACCGACAATTTAATTCAGCAGGGGATTATCCATGGTGGTATGTTGCCGAAGGTTAGCTGTGCACTGGAGGCGGTAAAATCCGGTGTTAAAACCAGTCATATAATAGATGGCAGGGTGCGCCATTCGGTATTACTGGAACTGTTGACCGACAGCGGGGTTGGAACCTTAATCAAGTCCTGAAGCTTATTGTTCCTGTTCCTTGAGAAAGCGATAACGTTTCAGATCAGAGTCAAACTGGAGATTAATCCTGCGTTTTTCCTCCTCCTTGAGTCGTAATTGTTCCGATCTATTGGCGGCTTTTCGGTTAAAATGCTCGATTTGTTGTGCCAGTCCCCCCGGAATTTCCTGGCCTTTGGATACGTATTTCAGGTCGGCCTGATCTTCTAAAATGATGATCTGCTCTTCGGTCTTGAGCATGCTTTTTTTGATGAGACGAATTACCGAATCGATGACTTCGATTCGATTGTCGCGCACATCTTTCATTTCATCTTCCGAACTGAAAGTCAGCAGCAATACCCGGTCTATTTTATCCTGTTGCGCTTTTTGTCTTTTTTCTTCCTCGAGTTTGGCCTGTAATAATTTTTTTTCACGTTCTTCAGCCAGTCGTTCTTCTTTTGTTTTAGGGGTATCTTTTGTGTCCACGACGACACCATGCTCGTTTAACATCTGGTGTTTCTTGCGTACGTCCTGGGTTGGTAGTTGGTCGCTATAACGAACTTCACCGTTTTCATCGATCCATTTGTATAATTTGGTGGCAGAATACGACAGGGAGGGCGTACAAAGAGCGGCAGTCACCAGTAGTTGTAGTATTCCTTTCTTAATTTTTTGAAGTTTCTTATTCATTACACGAAATTAATAATTAAATTATGAACAGCCAGGATCTCTATAATTGGCGTGCATTATGAGTCGATCATAGTAGATTTTCGCTCTTTTATCCTGATTATAATGTTAGCTTCTGACGAAGTGTGCCGATTTTACGAGTAACGGCGTTAATAGTGCACCGTATGCTGGTGAACCTCGTTGTTCACTCGAATCATCCTCCCTCCGGCTAAAGTTGAGCATGCTTAGTCAATTCCGTATTGCTGTCGGTATGCCTTGACCCGGTCAGCATCTTCGCTCTGATTGTTATTTTCCAGATACTGCAGAATATCGGCAAGGCAAATAATCGGAATGACCTGTACACCGAGAGATTCGAGTTCCTGTATCGCAGAAAGTTCCCCCTGGCCCTTTTCCTGGCGATCCAGGGCGATGGTAACCGCAGTGACTTTCGCACCGAGCGATTCGATTAATTGCATCGATTGCCGAATCGCGGTGCCTGCGGTGATGACGTCGTCGATAATCATTACCCGGCCTTCAATAGCGGCACCGACTGTGATCCCCCCTTCACCATGGTCCTTGGCTTCCTTACGGTCGAAGGCATAGGGAACGTCGAGTTGATGATGCTCAAACAGTGCGCAGGCGGTGATTGCGGCCAGGGGTATGCCTTTGTAGGCCGGGCCGAAAATCAAGTCGGTTTCAATGCCTGAATAAACAATGGCCTCGGCGTAAAATTTGGACAGAGCGAATAAGTCGGCTCCAGTATTGAAAATTCCCGCGTTGAAGAAATAAGGACTGATGCGCCCGGATTTAAGCGTGAATTCGCCGAACTTTAGTGCGCCGCGTTTCAGGCAGTAGTCGAGAAATTGCGATTGAAAGTCTTGCATAGTTCGCCCGTATTAAAATTAACTGATGTATCATAGCGCCTGTTTTGTTGAATGAAAGTGGTGAAGCTTGAATGCGCGTAATATCGGTTAACACAAATGGCATACGAGCAGCGTCGCGCAAGGGTTTTTTCCCCTGGCTAGAAAAGCAGAAAGCTGATTTTGTCTGTATCCAGGAAACCAAGGCGCAGGTCGATCAGCTTGAAGACCCGATGTTTCATCCCGAAAACTATATCAGCAGTTACTTCGATGCGCAGAAAAAAGGCTATAGCGGTACCGCAATCTATAGCTTACATCAGCCACAGCAAATTATCCGCGGCTTCGGCGAGTCGGAGTTTGATAACGAAGGCCGCTATCTCGAATACCGTTATAAAAACCTCTCGGTGATATCGCTTTACGCGCCCTCGGGTTCCTCGGGCGATCACCGTCAGGAATCGAAATGGCGTTTCATGGATAGCTTCATGCTTCACCTGCAATCGCTTAGACGCAAGCACCGGGAATTCATCATTTGTGGCGACTGGAATATCGCGCATCAGAATATAGATCTGAAAAACTGGCGCTCGAACCAGAAGAACTCCGGGTTTCTACCCGAAGAGCGCGCCTGGCTAAGTGAGTTATTTGATCGTTTAGGTTTTGTCGATGCGTTTCGCGAAGTCGACCAACGCGAAGAACAGTACACCTGGTGGTCTAATCGCGGGCAGTCCTGGGACAAGAATGTCGGTTGGCGTATCGACTATCATATCGTCACCCCGGGTTTGAGAAAAGCCGTCCAGAGTGCCAGTATTTATAAGGACGAGCGATTTTCCGATCATGCGCCGTTAATTCTGGATTATGATTTTGAGCCGGAGGTTCGCTAACTTATCTAAATGTAAGATTTCACTGCAAATTGAGTTTGTTACGCATAAACCAGAGGACGATCAAAGAAGGGATTACCATTACGGCTGTGAATACAAAAAACATTCCCCAATCGCCATTCAGCCAGTCAACCAGCGCGCCAGATGAAGCGGCTAACATGGTTCTACCAGCAGTTCCTATCGATGCAAGCAATGCGTATTGCGTCGCAGTATAGGTCCTATCTACTAGCAGGGAGATAAACGCAACAAAGGCAACCGTTGCAAATGCAGCGGTCATATCATCAAAAATCACCGCAACTGCAAAAAGCCATTCAGATTTTCCTGACCAGGCCAGTACAGAAAACAAAAGGTTTGTTGATGCCATCAGAATCCCAGAAATAAACATGGCTTTTATCACGCCTGAGCGGATGGCGAATAACCCACCTAGCAAGGTAAATACAACTGTTGTGACCCATCCCAGACCTTTGGAATAAAGAGCGATGTCAGATTTCGAAAAGCCTATCTCTTTATAAAAAATTATCGACATTCGTCCGAGAAAAGCCTCTCCAATTTTGAAGAGAAATACAAAAGCCAGTATACCCAGGGCGATTTTAAAGCCATTCAGTCTAAAGAAGCTGACTACCGGTCCGGCAACCGTCCCGCTTACCCATGCAGCCGATCTTGCCAGAGTGCCTGAGGAGCCTAATTTCTCCGCTATCATCTGATCGGTTCTTTTTTGAGATTCCTGTCTTTCTGTCGACAGGGGTTCATGGACAAACATCAGGCCGATGTTGCAGGCTATGATAACGATTCCGAGCACCAGAAAAGTAACCTGCCAGTAATTTTCGAAACCGATTCGTTGAAAATACTCTGCGCAATTGAGGGCAATTACGCCGCCTAGCTTATATCCCGTCCACCAGCCAACCACAGCCATGGCGGCACCGGCCTGCATAGACCTTCCTTCATGTTTTCCGATTTGTTCGATCCTCAATGCGTCTACAGTAATGTCCTGAGTTGCTGATGCGATCGCAATGATTAAACCTATGGTAATTACGATGGCCAGGTTTACTGTGGGGGCTACCATGCTCCAGCTGACCAGACTGATTAAAATGACAGTCTGCATGGTTACGATCCAGCCGCGACGATGACCGATTCTGTCTGTCAGCCATGGAATACGAATCCGGTCAACCAGGGGCGCCCAGAGATAATTAAATGCGTAAACGCCAAATATTAATCCTGCCCAGCCGATAGTGCTCCTGCTAAGCCCATCTTCTTTCAACCAGAGGCTAAGGCTGCTCCCGATGAGCACCCAGGGAAATCCGCTTATAATTCCGAGTAGGAGAATCTTGCTCATCCTTTTATCCAGATAAACCGAAAATGATTCTGAAAAAGTTTGTTTTTTATATATTTCCATCAAGGCTGCTCGGATATTTTAGTGTGAAGCGGACTGCATTTTCCCCAGTCGCATTGTAAACAGATAACCAGGTAAATACTAAAAGTAGTTCTTCAGCCGGCCGAAAGGTGAACCGGGCAGTAAAATAGAGGCAAATATCACACCGAGTTATTCCGCATCCATCTAATTACCGCTATACTCCGCGCCTTTTCATCCCCTCTAATTTAATGTCCACAGCCGATATTTCAGCCCCCAACCCAACGGTATTGAGTTTCAATTTCCACGATGCAACCGGTGCCAGCGGCGTCACTGCCGATATCGAGGCGATTGTCAGCCAGGGTTGCCATGCCAGTACGGTTGTCACCTGCCTCAGCGTGCAGGACTCGCAACAGGTTTCCAGTCTGATTCCTATAGATGACGATATCATTATTCAGAGTGCTCGTGCGGTACTCGAAGATACGCCTGTGGCGGCGATTAAGGTTGGATTGATCGGTAGTGAGGAGGGTGCGCAGGCCATCCATGAGATTTTGATCGATTAC
>JAOUJX010000534.1 GCA_029882955.1 Gammaproteobacteria bacterium | reverse complement strand
GTAAAGACTATTCCAACGTGCATTAGCAGCGTTCAGTGCATACCGTGCGTTATCTACCGGCACCACCAACTGCGGACCGGCGATGACCGCGATTTCGTCGTCGACATTTTCAGTCGTTACTTTGAAGGGTTCGCCCTCGTCAACCAGGTAGTTGATTTCCCTGAGATAAGATTGGTACTTTTCCGGGTCGATCTGGCCGGGATGGGCCTTATGCCAATTATCCAGCTTTTGCTGAAACTGATCTCGCTGGTTCAGGAGCTCGCGATTATCACTACCCAGGGAAGCATTAATATCGGCTAGAGACTGCCAAAATTGCAGGGGATCGACACCCGTACCAGGCGCAATCTCCTGTTCTATTAATTCATAGAGATTCTTATCGATGCTCAAACCGCTGATTTCAATGCGATCACTCATATCGCTGGTCCTGTCTGGAAAAATGCGATTTTCGAGTATAGCCGCCAACTCCGATAAAACCAGCAACGCATTGGTATCATTGGGAAGTTTTATACAGATTATTCGAAAGACCGGACCATTCATACCCGACGCCCGGTTTTAAAGTTGACAGAAAAATCCCTTTGCTTTAAGTTGCGCGCTACCCTGCTTCAGGTGTCCCCGGAGGTATCAACTCCGGAGATTAAACGGGAAGCCGGTGCGTTCTGGTAAATACCAGCACAATCCCGGCGCTGCCCCCGCAACGGTAAGTGAGTTGCGGCAGATCACATAGCCACTGCGTTTCGACGTGGGAAGGCGGTCTGCCAGTTTTTCAACTGCTCACGAGCCCGGAGACCGGCCTGAAGTGGATTATTGGTATTGCGGAGGGCGATGCTAAAGCAGCAGACATACATCATGTCTGCTGCCTGCTTTTCCTCAGCCATACCCCTTAACTTAGCCTATTTGCGTGCGGGTGTGCGCCTGAGGAATATCGAAATGAAAAAATGCTACCTACCAGCAGCTATAGCGCTGCTCATGACTTCCCCGGTTGTTTTCAGCCAATCCGACCCGATTATTGTCACCCCGACACGAACCGCGCAGACGGTTGACGAGACACTCGCCTCGGTGACGGTTATTACCCGTGAGGAAATTGAAGAGCAGCAGGCTAGTTCGGTGCAGGACCTGCTGAGTGCTGTGCCGGGGATTAGTATTGTTAATAGTGGCGGAGCCGGGAAGTCATCTTCTGTCTTTATACGTGGCACTAATTCAGGGCATGTGCTGGTGCTAATAGATGGTGCCAAGGTGGGTTCTGCAACGCTTGGAACGACACCATTCCAACATATACCTGTTGAGCAGATCGAATACATAGAGATTGTTCGTGGGCCGCGTTCGAGTTTATACGGTTCCGAGGCTATCGGTGGTGTTATCCAGATTTTTACTCGTAAAGGTGGTGGCGAAACAACGCCTTACTTCAGTATGGGTGCGGGTAGCGACGATACTTTTAGTACTTCTGCCGGTGTCAGTGGTGGTGGTGAGAATAGCTGGTTTAGTATTGGTACCAGTAGCCTTCAAACTAATGGGTTTAACTCCTGTCCTAATTGTAGCCCGATAGATCCAGATGACGATGGTTATAGTAATAAATCGGCGAGTCTACGTGCGGGTTATCGGTTTGACAGTGGGCTTGATTTAGAGATCAGCCTTTTACAGTCAAATAATGAGACTATAACTGATGGCTGGTCTGCCGATGAATTAGAGTCAGAACAACGCGTTTTGGGTAGCATATTACGCTACGCACCGGGAGAGAACTGGCAAATCAGCTTACAAACGGCTCGCAGCAATGACGACTCAGATAGCTTTCTCAATGGCGTTTACAGCAGCACTTTTAACACTGAACGAACCACAACTAGTTTACAAAATGACTTTTCCATCGCCCGGCGTCACCTGTTAACCATCGGCATCGATAATCAGGATGATGAAATCGCTAGCGACACTACTTATACTGAGACTTCACGCAACAACAAGAGCGTGTTTATTCAATATCAGGGTAAGGTATCCACCCATGACCTTCAAATAGCGGTACGCAAGGACGACAATGAACAATTTGGAAGCGAAAACACCGGCTCAATTGC
>JAOUJX010000172.1 GCA_029882955.1 Gammaproteobacteria bacterium | reverse complement strand
TACCTGCACATCAGCGTCATGTCGGGGGTTGCAGCGGCGCTGTCCGCGGTCATGAACAATGTCGCCGCGCTGGCCCTGTTGATGCCGATCGATATGCAGGCAGCCAAAAAAGCGAAACGTAGTGTGGCCTTGAGCCTGATGCCGCTGTCTTTCGCTTCGATTCTCGGTGGCATGATCACGCTGATCGGCACGCCACCAAATATCATCATTGCGAGCTTTCGCGAAAAGGCGGTGGGAGAACCCTTCGGCATGTTCGACTTCACGCCCGTGGGCGCGGTGACCGCGCTGGTAGGGGTGATCTTTATAGTCGGCGTTGGTTGGCGGCTGATCCCGATGACCGGCCGTGATGACAGTAAATCGGATATCCCGATGCCGCATGAAGATTATGTCGCCGAGGTCCGGGTTGCCGAAGGCTCAAGTTTTATCGGACGACGGGTACGCGAGCTGGATGCCGAGGCGGAGGAAGCCGAGGTCGAGATTGCCGGCCTGGTGCGCAGCGGCAAGCGCTTGCCCGGGCGCGCGAGAATCGAGGAGATTCGCGAAGGAGACATTTTGGTGATCGAGGCTGACGCCGAGCACATCGATGCTTTCGTCGGCGCATTCAAGCTGGAGTATATCGGCAGCGAAAAATTTGCCGGTCGTGCCGCGGAGGGCCTGAGCCTGGTCGAGGCCGTGGTGACGGAAAGCGCACGAATCGAGGGTCGCAGTGCGTTCAGCCTGCGGCTGCTATACCGTCACGGTATTACGCTGCTTGGCGTGTCGCGCCGGGGCCGGACTTTCCGCGACCGGGTGCGCAAGCTCAAAACCCGTGCCGGCGACGTGTTGTTGTTGCTCGGGCCCGCCGAACGACTGGACGATGTCGTCAAGTGGCTCGGTTGCCTGCCGTTACAGGAGCGCGATCTCCAGGTCATACAGCGCAACAAGGCCTGGATTGCGGTGGTGAGTTTTACGCTGGCGCTGGTCATGGCGGCCAGCGGAGTCATACGTCTGCCGGAGGCGCTGGCGCTGGTCTGCATCGTTATGGTCGGATTCAACATCGTGCCGTTGAAGGAAATCTATACCTCGATCGAATGGCCGGTCATCGTCTTGCTCGGCTCGTTGATCCCGATAGGCTCGGCGCTTGAGGCCTCCGGTGGCACCGCTCTGATCGCCCAGCAAATCATCGGTTTCGCTACGGGCTACGGCCCGGTGGTCGTTTTGACGTTGCTGATGGTCGTGACTATGACGCTCTCCGATGTGCTCAACAATGCTGCGACCACGGTCATTGCCGCGCCGATCGCGATCGATATCGCCAATCGCCTTGGCGTCAATCCGGATCCGTTTCTGATGGCGGTGGCGATAGCCGCATCCTGCGCCTTCCTGACACCAATCGGACATCAGAATAATACGCTGATCATGGGACCGGGTGGCTATCGCTTCGGCGATTACTGGCGCATGGGTTTGCCGCTGGAGGTGATCGTTATCGTGGTTTCTATTCCCATGATTTTAATAGTCTGGCCATTCTAAAATTCAATAAAGCCCAAACCAGGGCGCGATTCGGCTAAAATAAGTTTCAGATACCATACATCAAAGGTTCGAAAGTCATGACCATAATAAAACAGGAAGACTTGATCGAAAGCATCGCTGGCGCGCTGCAATTCATTTCCTATTACCATCCGAGAGATTTTATTCAGGCCATGGATGCGGCTTACCAGCGCGAACAAAATCCGGCGGCGAAAGATGCGATTGCGCAGATTTTGATCAACTCGCGTATGTGTGCTCTGGGGCACCGGCCGATTTGTCAGGACACTGGTATTGTTACGGTGTTTTTGAAAGTCGGTATGAACGTTCAGTGGCAGGGAGACATGTCAGTCACCGATATGTGTAACGAGGGTATCCGTCAGGCTTATCTGAATCCCGATAATGTGCTACGTGCTTCGATTCTGGACGATCCGGACGGCGCACGTAAAAATACCGGCGACAATACTCCTGGCGTGATTCATTACGAAATCGTCCCCGGTGATACCGTCGAAGTGCATGTCGCCGCCAAAGGCGGTGGCAGTGAGGCCAAGTCTAAATTTGCCATGCTTAATCCCTCCGATTCGGTAGTCGACTGGGTGTTAAGCCAGGTGCCCTTAATGGGGGCTGGCTGGTGTCCACCCGGAATGCTCGGCATCGGTCTTGGAGGCACTGCGGAAAAAGCCATGCTGCTGGCTAAAGAAGCCCTGCTGGAGCCGATCGATATCCAGGATCTAAAAGCGCGTGGCGCGACCAACCGAGCCGAAGAGTTACGTCTTGAGCTATACGATAAGGTTAACCGCCTCGGTATCGGCGCACAGGGACTGGGTGGTTTGACTACCGTAATGGATATCAAAATTAAGGATTACCCATCGCATGCGGCAAACAAGGCGGTGGCGATTATTCCCAACTGTGCGGCCACAAGGCACACGCATTTCACGCTCGATGGTAGCGGTGCGGCGCAATTGACGCCACCGAATCTCGATGACTGGCCCGAAGTCACTCGCGAAACCGGCAGTAACGTAAAACGTGTCGATTTGAATACAGTGACGCGCGACGAGGTTAAAACCTGGCAGCCGGGTGATACCCTGTTACTAAATGGTAAGATGCTCACCGGTCGGGACGCAGCGCATAAGAAAATGGTGGATATGATCGACAAGGGCGAGGAATTACCGGTGAGTATGCAGGGACGTTTTATTTACTAGGTCGGCCCGGTTGACCCGATAGGTACCGAGGTCGTCGGCCCGGCTGGTCCCACCACCGCGACACGGATGGATAAGTTCACCCGAACCATGCTGGAGAAAACTGGACTACTGGGCATGATTGGTAAGGCCGAACGCGGTCCGGCAGCAATCGAAGCCATTCGTGATAATGAGTCGGTATATTTAATGGCCGTCGGTGGTGCGGCTTATCTGGTGGCGCAGGCGATTAAAGCTGCAGAAGTGGTGGCTTTTCCTGAACTCGGTATGGAGGCGATTTATGAATTTGAACTGGAAGATATGCCGGTGACCGTCGCTGTCGATCATAAGGGAACATCGGTTCATAAAACGGGGCCAGAGTTATGGTCAAGAAAAATCAGCCAACAGGAAGTTGAATTTAATATTTAATCGCGTCGGAATGAGGGGAAAGCCGCCGGAGTCGGATATGATGCCGACGGCTTTGATTTTGATGCGACGCTAAACTTTAAAGCGATTAATAATACTGTTGAGGGAATCTGCCTGCTCCGAGGATTTTGTAAAACTCACCGCCATTGATCCTATGCGGGCCGTATTATCCGAGCTGATTTTTTCGACAGAACTGATATGTCCGTTTACTGTCGCCACCCTGTCGGATATTTTGCTGATGTTGTCGATGTTATTTTCGAATGCGAGGGTCGAATCGTGAAGTACTTTTGAGTTATCGGTAATTTGCTGCGAGACGCTGTTAGAAGTCTCAATCAATTCAGACAGTTCGTTTGCACCACCTTTCATTTCGGTGTTTATGCTTTGTATCTGGTTGATAACTTCGGAAACTGTTGTGTTAATTTCTTCCAGCGAATTTTGAGTTCTCACAGCGAGACCCCTAACCTCATCGGCTACAACCGCAAAACCTCTACCCTGCTCTCCGGCTCTAGCGGCCTCGATGGCTGCATTTAATGCTAATAAATTGGTTTGCTCTGAGACTGATTTTATTACGTCGAGTATGCCATTTACCTTTTCCACATCCCCCGACAGATTATCCAGTTTAGAACTAATGGCAAAGCCAGCATCGGCATTGTATTGAACCTTTTCTTTGAGCAGCGTAACGGTTTGGTTTGCTTCAGCCAGTAATTTGTTGGCTTCACGAATCTGACCCAGGGTGCCTTTAATGCTTTCGACAGAGCTTTCGGTAAATTGAGAAACTTCTGTTATTTCATCGCTTGATGAAAGTAAATGTTGATTCGAGCGAATAGAGTCAGATTCGATTTTCTGCGACAACTCTTTCAATTCGTTAATGGTTTTACTAGTAGTTTCACTGCCGGCCTTAACTTCTGCAACAATCGACTGCACTGACGTAATGAATTTATTAAAATGAGTGGCGACATCGGCGATCTCATCCTTTGAGTCCAGATGAATTCGTTTGCTTAAGTCACCGTCTCCCTCCGAAATATCCTTGACCAGAGAGCCGAGCCGCCGGATAGGGCTGACGACGGATCTGTGCATGATGAAAATCAATAATCCGAGGATAAAGATATCGAGAACGGCCATAACAATGACCTGATTGATCAATGTCGACTTGGCGTGAGAAATGACTGTTTTTACGTCGGTCAAACTCCGTCCGGTAACAGCGTAGGCAACTACATTGCCCTTGAAGTCTTCGATTGCTGTACTGGTATAATAATAATTTTCTGTCAGACCTGATTGGGTAATATCCGCATCCTGTAGTTCGCCGAAATATGCCTGATCCAGATCCTCTTCTTTAGAGGCGAGAACGAAGTTACCATTAATTTTTGGTTTCTCGCTTAAACCTTTGGCGATCGATAAATACTCTGTGTCCATTAAGATAACAACTTTAATCTGTTCTTTCTCACCATCGCGGATAATCGAATTCAATCCCTGCATGAACTCTACGCTGCCAAGATATTCTCCATTATCAATAATCGGAGACAGCCCTCGCAGAATAAGTCCTGCGCGACCGATCTCTATAGCTGATAGCGGTTTTCGAGTTTTCTTGATTTCTACGATGGTGTTTCGAAAACCTTTCAGGTCATCTCCATATTTATCGGGTTTCCATAATCGAAGAAAACTTTTTATATCTTTATCATGGAGGTGTACTTTTATATTTTTGAACTTTGTATTGGTCTTGAAATCGCCTATTAGAGTATTAAGTCCAGAGATTGCGATTTCCCGATCATTGTTTTTTAATGCAGAAACGACAGAAAAATTTTGAGCGATATTGATTGCATTTGAAATGGCGACATCATTTTTAGCCAGGTATTTTTGATTAAAAAAGTCGGTAAGTCTTTTATTTTCCTGGGCATAAATGCCTGTCTCGACCTGATTGAGTCCGCTAATAGAGACCATAGCTATTACTACCAGGCCAATCAGTAATGTTGTGATCAGGGGGATGTGAATTTTTTTGTTAATTGACATAGATAGCTTTGATTTTTCACGAATTAGAGGGTCTTATATAGACGATTTTTCGGCTATCTGGGATAAATCTTTAGTTAATTTTCGGTTATGTTCGTTTCGGCTTCTATTTAAGTGATGCTTTGGTTAGAGACCATTTATATCCTTTTTGATATAGTGATCAGGTGAGCGCCAGAACCGAAGCAGCCCCGAGTCACGAGTCGGTTTACGAATTTAAAATTTAAACGAAGGTATAGAAAATAGTGCAAATCAAACTCGACGAATTATCCTCGCCGCAAACATACTTCAACATGACGCAAACCGTAATACCAAGGCCTATAGCCTGGATTCTGACGGAAAACGAGGGTGGTGATTATAACCTCGCACCCTATTCATACTTTAATGCCATCTGTAGTGACCCGGGCATGCTCATTGTGTCGATTGGTTTGCAGGATGATGGGCGAGAGAAGGATACACTTCGCAATATTCGCGAACGATCCGAGTTTGTAATCCATATCGCCAGTTGCGATCAGCTGCCTGATCTCAATCAGACGTCGGCGACCTTGCCGCCGGGTGAATCCGAAGTCACTATGAATAACCTGCAAACCACGCCTGTCGAGGGTTTCCATATGCCACGCTTAAGCGATTGCAAGGTTGCTTTCATGTGCGAGCGCTATGATATTCAGGAAATTGGCAACAATAAGCAGCACCTGCTGTTTGCCGAAATAAAGGAAATATACGTCGATGACGATTGCACTTCCGTGAATGAAAAAGGACGAATGAAAATTCACGCTGATCGAATCCATCCCTTAGGTCGCCTTGGCGCTAGCGAGTATGTTTCTTTTGGCGAGATATTGTCGGCACGACGACCAGCCTGATCGGTTGGTTTAAGTGGCTTTCTATAGAGGTCAGACATGAATCAATCTGCGACTAACGCGACAGAGCAAACTATTCTGTTAGAAAACCTGCCTTTTGATGTCGATGATGGCATCGCCAGCCGGGCAACTATTGGCTTAATCGTGCTGGCGACCGACTACACTATCGAACACGAATGGCGACAACTATTCTCCACTGTCGACGGTGTAGCGCTCTACCAGAGCCGTATTTACAACGAAAACAACGTTACCCCGGAAACACTGCGTGCGATGGCCCCCCGGATTAGCGAGTGTGCGAAGGTGATTACACCCGATACCGGCGTTGATGTGGTTGCCTACGGTTGTACCTCGGCTTCAATGGCGATTGGTGAGGAAACCGTTATTGATCTCATTAAAACCAGTAAACCCGATTCAAAATGCACTACGCCCATTACCGCGGCCTTCGCCGCTTTTGATGCATTTAAAGCAAGACGTATCGGTGTTTTGACACCTTATACCGCCGAGGTAAACGAGATCGTCTCGGATTACGTTACAGCAAGGGGTTATCAGGTCCCCGTATTTGGTTCGTTTAACGAAGGGCTCGATACCGTAGTCGCCAGAATCACACCCGAATCAATCGAAAAAGCCGTACAAGTGTTAATCAAACAGGCCGAAGTGGATGCGGTATTCGTTTCCTGTACTTCGGTTCGCCTGATGGCCGCCTGCGCAAGCCTCGAAAAAAGCCTGGGCATACCGCTGACCTCTTCTAATCATGCGATGGCCTGGCATGCATTACGCCTGGCCGGTATCGAAGATAAGCTGGGGCAGTTCGGTTCGCTTTACGATTTGCCGCTGGCGTAACAGACCGGGTCGTATGATATACCGCTTAATGTGCGTTTCGCACTCTTAAAAAACTGGCAAACCTGGGAATTCCGTTACTGGTAAAACCAAAATATTTATAAGTTATGGTTGCACCAATCGCGGGTGGATTGTGACGCTCTGCATCTGAAAAACCACTGCCAATTTTGAATTGTTTGCCGTCACCGGTCTCAACCAGAATAGAACCCATGAGGCCTTTATATTTTCCTTTACCGGGAATGTGTTTGATGACGACAGCTTCGGCATCGAAATGCTTTTTAAGCTTTAATAAATCATCGCTGCGGTAATTCTTATAAGTCGAAGTGCCGAGATGGAGCATTAAGCCTTCGCCGCCAGCGGCGACGACTTTATCCAGCCGCTGCATCAATAAATCATGCGTAGCTATTTTTTCCTGTTTGACCAGTCGAACAAATGGCCGGTTAATTTGTTGGATAATGGCTTCGAGATTTTGCAGGCGTTGATCAAAAACGAGTGGGCTATTCGGCAGATCAAACACCATGTATTTCACATCTACCCAATCAGGGCCATCTGCCGATTGACGCCTAACAATGCCGGAGAGTCGATCAAACTGTCCTCTCGCTAGCCATAGTTCGCCATCGAGTTGTTCTTCGGGCAATACCCGGGTGAACCAGCCCGGCGCATTAATTACATTGCCCTGTCGCGAGATTAATTGTTTGCCGTTCCAGAACGCGCGAACCCCATCGTATTTTTCGCTCACCCAGTAATTTTGCAAATCCAGTTTGTGGTGATAAATGTCGGCGAGCTGAAGCCCGGGTGGAGAGGCGGGAGAAATAGAACTAAAAACCAGTAGAATGGCGAGGAAGTATTTCATTTAATCGTCCTTAATTTGATTGTTGTTAAATCACTTTTCCAGAATGGGAAGCTCAAACCCGAATTTAACCCTGTCCAGAACAACCATGGTATTGAAGCTCCTGATATTGGGGTTTTCCCAAAAAAAGTCCTGTGTAAAGGCATCATAATCGGACAAGGATCTGGAAGCTACTAATAGCACAAAGTCTGCATCGCCTGTGGTGTAAAACGCGGCGGTGACTCGGGGGTTTTCTGCAATATCTTTCCTGAAGCTGTTGACGATATCGCGGCGGTCTCGCTCGAGGTTGACGAATACCAGCGAAAATATTTCGAACCCTACTCGTTTAGGGTCAACTATTGAGACGTCTTTAATTATTGCACCGTTATTACGGAGCTTATTCACTCGTCTTTTTGCGGCGGTTGCTGATAAACCAACTTCAGATCCCAGGTGTTCGGTGCTCGCCAGCGCATTCTTTTGCAGCAATGACAACAAAAGTTTGTCTATGTGGTCGATGCTATTTTCGTCGTTAGTATTCATTATATTGCAGTAATTTAGCGTTGAAGTTAAGTTTAAAGCCGGATTAATGCGTTATCAACGATTATAATTTCGTTATTAGTTTATGGCCTGGATATGCCTAAACCTTAACTAAACT
>JAOUJX010000171.1 GCA_029882955.1 Gammaproteobacteria bacterium | reverse complement strand
CAACCAGCGCCAACCAGGATAAGCCGGTGAACAAGGTCATACCAGCCAGGAACAGAGCCAGATGCAATACCGTGGCACCAAGGAAACCCAGTCCCTGCGAAAAATAATTACCGGTGATCTGGCCCAGAATCCCACCCGAATCGAGAGGCATCACATCTGGCCCGACAGCAAAGTGCAGACTCGACAAGGCACAGCCCGAAACCAGCGTCAGCACGAAGCCACTCCACCGAATAACCAGCATTTGATATCGGTCTTCTGCACTAAAATGACGCGTTTTTACCAGGATTATGCCGTTATAAAGGATCATCACCGGCAATAAAAAAGACAGGAAACCAAATAAATAAAATAACAGGTCGGCGATCCAGGCGCCGGCAATACCGCCAAAGTTAGCAATGACATCGCTGCTACCGCTATGTGACCAGGATGCGTCGTGGCTGTCATAAGTCACTAATGCTACAAGAATATAAATTGCCATCGCAAACGAGAACAGCATACCGACCTCGCGTAAGCGACGGTTGATATGGTTGGCGAAAATCACTTTTTGTTGCTGATCATCCCCCCTCGGTTTTGCTTTTGCCTGAGCCACTAAAATCGATCCTGAGTAAATGTAGGGTATATTAACTGATCTAGTACCGGTGGAGCCAGATAACATGTGTGATTAAATATACTTTTCAAATATGTCAATTGCCTGATTCGTATTCAGCCCAGGATCAAGTGAATGTATGAGTGGTTTCTAAATCGTGATGTCCCGCCGGGTCTGCTACAGGAATAATTCGATTTACCCAGGCCATTTACCTAATATATACATCATATGTATTTACATTGTTTTTTAAGCAATTACTATTAGCTGCCAAATTTTGCATCTGCCAGTTCAGGAATAACCATGTCTACACCAAAACACAGTCGAGTCATCATTTTAGGTTCAGGCCCGGCCGGCTACTCTGCCGCAGTTTATACTGCCAGGGCCAACCTTAAACCGCTGTTGATAACGGGTCTTGAAGCGGGAGGTCAGTTGATGACGACCACTGATGTCGATAACTGGCCCGGCGATGTCGAAGGCCTCACCGGCCCCGTGTTAATGCAACGTATGCAGCAGCATGCCGAACGCTTCGATACCGAAATTGTCTTCGATCATATCCACACGGTTGCTCTGGATGAGTCACCCAAGCGACTGATTGGTGATAGCGGAGAATATACCTGTGATGCTTTAATCATCGCCACGGGAGCCAGCGCCATGTATCTGGGCGAACCTTCAGAAGAAAAGTTCCACGGTAAAGGCATATCAGCCTGCGCGACCTGCGATGGTTTTTTCTTCAGGGATCAGCATGTCGCCGTCATCGGTGGCGGTAATACCGCCGTAGAAGAGGCTTTATACCTGTCCAATATCGCCAGCCATGTCACACTCGTACATCGCAGAGATTCGCTTCGATCAGAGAAAATTCTACAGAACCAGCTTTTCGAAAAGGCCGAAAACGGCAATGTAACTATCGAATGGTTTAGTCGCTTCGACGAGGCCCTGGGTGACGAAACCGGCGTGACCGGCCTGCGCATTCGCAATGTTCAGGATAACTCCACCAAAGACCTCGACGTTAGTGGTATCTTCATCGCCATCGGTCATCGCCCCAATACCGATATCTTTAAAGGCCAGCTCGAAATGGTCAACGGTTATATCACCGTTCAAAGTGGAACTGCTGGCAATGCCACGGCAACCAGCGTAGAGGGTGTATTTGCCGCGGGTGATGTGATGGACCATGTCTATCGTCAGGCTATTACCTCCGCCGGCAGTGGTTGCATGGCCGCGCTCGATGCTGAAAAATACCTCGACGCCAAAGGATAGGATCGAAACAAGATTTGCAAATCAGCGTTTGCCATAGTTTATCTAAAATAGTCGAGTCAGAGTGGAATGCACTGGGTAAATCCGACCATCCATTCACCCGGTACGCGTTTCTTTATGGCCTGGAATTACACGATTGTCTGGAGCCTTTCGGCTGGCAGCCGGTTCACTTTTTAATTCATGAAAGCGGTGAGTTACTTGCCGCTCTACCCTGCTATATCAAAACCAATTCATACGGTGAACTGGTGTTTGACCACGCCTGGGCCCAGGCTTATCAACGTCATGGCCTGCCCTATTACCCGAAACTGGTTACAGCTATTCCTTACACACCCGCTACCGGTGAGCGTTTTCTGTTTCATCACGAGAAAATAAACGGTGCTGATCAGGAAAAGAAATACAGGGAATGTCTTATTAGTGCGGTAAAACAGTTTTGTCACGAGCATCAATTCAGTTCCTGGCATATTCTGTTTGAACACGAGTCCACGTTACGACAGCTGGAAAGCAAAGACTTCCTGCTACGCTGTGATATACAGTTTCACTGGAAAAATCACAATTACCAGAGCTTTGATGATTATTTATCCAGTCTCTCTTCTCGTAAACGTAAAAATATTCGTAAAGAACGACTCAAGAGTCAGCAATACGGGCTTGACATAAAAATGTATCCGGGTAGCCAGTTATCCAGTCAGGATTGGCAGGACGTACAGAATTTGTACCAGGGTATTTATGATCGAAAATATGGTACCGCAACCTTAAATAGCGCTTTTTTCAATCATCTAGGAGAGCAACTCGGACAACGAACACTAGTCACACTGGCCAAAGATCAGGGCCGAATCGTAGCCTGTTCGGTATTCTTTCGTAGTGATACTCATCTTTATGGACGAGTCTGGGGTTGCGACGGTTATTACCAGAATCTTCACTTCGAGTGTTGCTACTATCAGGGTATTGAATACTGTATCGAAAACGGACTAGCCTGGTTCGATCCGGGTGCCCAGGGAGAACATAAACTGAGCCGTGGCTTTTTACCAACAAAGACCTGGTCGGGTCACTGGCTGGCACGACCACAGTTTAGCGAAGCCATCGCTCACTTTCTCGATCAGGAACGGCATTATATCGATGAATATCAATCAAATTTGATGGAGCATTCCCCATATCGGGAAATTGAATGATGTGCAACTACTTTAATTTTAATCGATAAGCTGTTGAATTAAAAAGATATGGTGCCCTGGCTAGACCCGAATAAACCACCCATTTTCCCGGATACCTGTGAGGCTTTGGAGCAACCCAATGGCCTGTTAGCCGCAGGCGGTAAACTCAGCATCGACTGGTTATTAGTAGCCTATCGACAGGGTATCTTCCCCTGGTTTAGCCAGAACGAGCCGATATTGTGGTGGTCTCCGGCACCGCGAACGGTTTTGACTCCAGCGCTTTTTCATACCAGCAAAAGTCTGGAAAAACTATCCCGCCAGCAGAAATACCACATCACACAGGATGAGGATTTCGAAATGGTCATCCGGCAATGCGCAATGCCCCGCCAGCAGCAAGCTGACACCTGGATAACGGACGAAATGATCGAGGCTTATATCGCCATGTTTAAAGCTGGCTTCGCCCATTCGTACGAATGCCGCGATACTGATAACCTGTTGGTTGGTGGGGTCTATGGCATTTCACTGAGCAGAGTATTTTTTGGCGAATCGATGTTTAGTCGAACATCTAATGCGTCCAAGCTCTGCCTCAAACATATCATCGAATCAGCTAAATATGACCTCATCGATTGCCAGATGGCTACGGAGCATCTGATGTCGCTGGGCGCTGTAGAAATTGGTCGAGCTGAGTTTGAGGGGTATCTGGACAGGTTGACCGGGGGGCTGGGTATGCGATCTTGAAGAATTTTAAGCCAGAGTGATTAGTCCATTTCTTCGATCCAGGCCATCTGTATCGCTTCGAGAATTTTTTCGTTGGAATGATCGGGTTCATCCTCAAACTCTTCAAGGTCACATACCCAGCTATGTAAGTCGGTAAAACGTATGTACCGTGGATCAACATCGGGATGTGTTTCTGATAATTCTATCGCGATATCAAGTGTATCGATCCATTTTAAACTCATCTTATTACATTCCTGCTTATTCGTTTTAATGATTTTCCGACACCATGTTAATGGTATATTTTGGAATTTCTATAACCAGTGGTTCTTCACCAACGATAGCCTGGCAGCTTAACCGGGAGTCCATATCCAGACCCCATGCTTTATCAAGATAATCATCTTCGTCTTCATCCGACTCTTTAAGTGAATCAAAACCTTCTCGAATATAAACGTGACAGGTAGTGCAGGCACAGGACTTCTCACAGGCGTGCTCAATTTCGATATCGCTTTTCAGTAGTGCATCGCACAAACTAATCCCCGGCTCTGCCTGTATGACAGCACCTTCAGGGCATATTTCTTCGTGCGGTAATACGATAATTTCTGTCATTAATTAATTTCAACCTCATCTATTTGTTTACCTTCCAGTACTTGTTTGACGCTAGCGTTCATTCGCCTGGCTACGTAAGTTTCACTGGACTTTTCTACCGACTTAATTAGCTGCTTTAAAGTTTCAGTATCGGCAGTTTCAATTTCTTTCTCAAGCATATCCCTATCTTGTTTAATTTGATTAAACTCTTCAGCGGAGAGTAAAAACTCCCCGTCAATAATCAACGCGGCATCTATCGCCTCGATAACTCGACGGGCTTCTACCTGCTGTTCCTTTAGCATTCTGATAGCAATATCGGCTTTTGCATTCTCCATTGAAGCCTTAAGCATGACTTCAATTTCACCATCGGTTAAACCATAAGAAGGTTTAACGACTATATCGGCCTGCACACCGCTGGTTAGCTCTTCAGCCTTCACTGACATTAACCCATCGGCATCGACCTGATAGGTGACTCGAATGCGCGCAGCACCAGCCGTCATCGGCGGGAAACCTCGCAGGTCGAAACGTGCCAGTGATCGGCAGTCCGAGACCAGCTCCCGTTCACCCTGAACAACGTGAATAGCCATCGATGTTTGGCCATCTTTAAATGTGGTAAATTCCTGTGCTCTGGCGACTGGAATAGCGGTATTGCGTGAAATTATTTTTTCGCTTAACCCCCCCATCGTTTCGATACCAAGTGACAAGGGTAAAACATCAAGTAAAAGCATCGAATCGTCGGCCTTATTTCCGGCAAGAATATCAGCCTGAATGGCAGCTCCAATAGCAACGACTTGATCCGGGTCGAGATCAGACATTGGTTTCCGGTCGAAAAACTCACCCGCCATTTGAGATACCAACGGTACCCGGGTGGAACCACCTACCATGACTACTTCGGTGATTTCTAATTTGTCTAATTTTGCATCTCGTAATACACGGCGACAGGAAGTAATCGTTTTTTTCACCAGTGGCTTTATCAATTCCTCAAATTGGATTCTTGACAGTTGACCTTGCCAGGTAAGATCTCCGTTCTCTATTAAAATATCTGTAAACGCGTTATTGGTTAAGCTTTCCTTTACCTGTCGAGCTGCAACCATAATCTTTCGCGACAGGAAAGCATCAACATTTTTGAAGCCTGCCTCAGATATAATCCATTCGCCGATAGCATGATCCATATCGTCACCACCAAGCGCTGAATCCCCGCCGGTAGCCAACACTTCAAATACACCTTTATGGAGGCGTAGTATCGAAATATCGAAGGTACCCCCGCCCAGATCATAAACCGCGATTACTCCATCGTTGTTCTGGTCCAGGCCATAAGCGACGGCAGCTGCTGTTGGTTCATTAAGCAAACGAAAGACGTTTAAATCAGCTAGCCTGGCTGCATCGCGGGTAGCCTGACGCTGGGCATCATCGAAATAAGCGGGTACCGTAATGACAACCCCGGTTAATTCGCCACCCAGGCTTTCTCGGGCTCGATTAGCAAGTACCTTAAGAATATCGGCTGACACTTCGACGGCAGTGAAATTGCCTGCTGATGTCTTAATCCTGGGTACTTTTGAGTCAGCGTCTCCAACGAACTGGTAAGGTAAGTTATCGCCCAGTTGCTTTATATCTTCGATGCCCCGCCCCATTAATCGTTTTATCGATGAAAGTGTATTTAACGGATCCGACGATTCTAATTCCTGTGCCTGGGTACCTACCAGGGTGCGTTCAGCGCCAAAGTGCACTATTGACGGTATCAGGGCATTCCCCTGTGAATCGGTAAGAATTTGAGCCTTTCCACTCCGAACACTGGCAACCAGTGAATTAGTGGTACCAAGGTCTATTCCGGCAGAGAGCTTGTGTTGATGAGGCGCTGTCGACTGGCCAGGCTCGGCAATTTGCAATAGTGACATCTAAAACCTCTACGCCAGTTCGTCTTCTAGCTGAAACTGGAAATCCAAAACCTGTTCCTGAATTCGATATATGAATTGCATTTTACGACTAACCTGACGGGCGGCTTCGTACTGTTCTGTAGAAAATTTAGTGACGAACTCATCTGCGAACTGTTGCGCTCTTGACTTCAGCTTGCCGGAGATTTCTTCACAGCAGGCTATGGGATCCTGATTGCTTCGACATTCGTCGAGTTGCTCGCGTAGTTCCAGTTGCTCCATTAGAAAGCCTGTATCTGAAGTTGTTTCTGTTTCGTCATTTAATTCTAGACCTTTGATCTTAAGTAGATAGCGGGCTCTTTTCACTGGATTTAACAAGGTCTGATATGCCTCATTGACATGTGAGGCTTGCTGCACGGACAGTCGCCTGTCCTGCTCACTGGCATTGACAAATAAATCGGGATGAAATTCCGCCAGGAGCGCCTGCTGCTTCGCCTTTAGAAGGTCTTTATCAACATGGAATTCGGCTGATAAACCGAATAGTTGAAAATAGTTTTGTTTGAAATCCAGCATTTGCATTAGTTTTGGCCATGAGAATTGGTTTAAACAGTGAAACTCTCTCCACAGCCACATTCATCTTTGGCATTAGGATTAGTGAACTTAAAACCTTCATTGAGTCCATCCTTACCAAAATCAACTTCCGTACCATCCAGAAAAAGCAGGCTCTTTTGATCGATAATCACTTTAACGCCTTTACTTTCAAACACTTCGTCGTCATTTTGGATTTCGTCTACAAATTCCAGAACGTATGCCATGCCAGAGCAGCCCGTAGTTTTAACACCGAGTCTCAGACCAATACCCTTACCGCGGTTGGCAAGGAAGTTTTGCACCCGGTTTGCTGCAACATCTGTTAATTGAATAGCCATAACAATCTCTTTAAATTGCTGCCTGGCGAATAATGGCCGGCAGTTTGTTAATTAATGTTTCCAGTCTATTTATCAGGGCATTTATCTGCTGCACATCATTACCCGTTCCCAGGCTCACACGGATTGCATTTAGCGCCAGTTGATCCTCTACACCCATGGACTGGAGTACATGACTCGCCCGGGTTACTTCACTATGACAAGCTGAACCACTGGAAAGTGCAAACCCTGCCTTATCGAGCTCCATGAGTAAAGTCTCTCCATGGTAATAAGGAATCGAAAAATAAGTAGTATTGGGCAGTCGATCTACCTCCTCGCCAAAAACAACCACTCCGGGTATTGCTGACAATTTAGACTCGAAAACCGATCTTAATCGGTTTATATGGTGACGTTTGTCGTCAATTTCAAGAGCGGCTAACTGGGCTGCTTTGCCCATTCCAACGATCATAGCGACACTTTCCGTACCTGCGCGTTTATACTTTTCCTGAGCACCACCGCTAATTAAAGGCTGTTTTGGTTTATTTCTAACAACCAGCGCGCCTATACCCTGAGGCCCCTGTAATTTATGTGCTGCCAGCGATACTGCGTCGACGCCCAGGGCCTTGATATCCACGGGTAATTTACCCGCCATCTGTATCACATCACTGTGCTTCAAACAGGATTCATCGGAAACAAGTTCAGCCAGAGCTTTAACCGGCTGTATCACACCGGTTTCATTATTAGCCAGCATCACCGACAGCAATTTTGGTGAGTGCTGTTGTAAAATCGCCTGAGCTTCGGCTAAATCGACCTCTCCATCTGAATTAACAGGCAAGTGGATTACTTTTTGCCCTAATTTCTCGAGTTGTTTCAATGGTTCAATAATACTGGGGTGTTCGATCCCGGTGCTGATAATCGGTCGGGGATCAGCAAAATCTATAAAACCTTTCAACACAAGATTATTCGCCTCAGATCCGCCCGAAGTGAAAATAACCGAATCAGGTGTAGTGTTTAGTAACTCGGCTACCTGTGCCCGTGCTGTTTCAATCGCCGAACGCGCGAGCCGACCGGCACTGTGCAAGCTCGATGCGTTGGCTACGGGATTGCGCAAATAAGGCATCATCGCTTCGAGTACTTCCGGGTGAAGCGGCGAAGTGGCATTATGGTCGAAATAGACTGACATCTTAATTTACTGCGGGTTATCTGCTATCTGACGTAAATCGTGGTC
>JAOUJX010000170.1 GCA_029882955.1 Gammaproteobacteria bacterium | reverse complement strand
CATTGCAGGAATATTTGAAAAGTGCATAACCAGTCCAGCCAGAGGGATGCCAAAACCGCCGCTCCGCTCTGGTTTTGCCACCCCTGCTGGTTGCGTTAGAAGGATTTATAGATAAAGGATAAGGTTCAAATTTGAGTACCCAAGCTAATATTTCGAGAACATTGAGAGCTGTATCGCCAGATGGCGAAGAACTCACGGTTTTTGTGGCAGTTGGCGCGCCATATGAAACAAAAGAAGGGGCTTGGGTAGCGCCAGTTTCTGTTGAGCCACTAGAACAAAAGATACCTGAAGTGTTTGGCGCTGATTCTTGGCAGGCAACAAAATTAGCCATGGATCATTCAACCTTCTATTTAAAGCGCTTTATTAAAAATGGTGGTAAATTGTATTTTCAAGATAGCGACGAGACTGAAGAGCCATTTACATTGGAAGATATAGATGAATTCTTCTAACCAGTCCAACCAGAGGGATGCCAAAACCGCTGCGCGCTTTCGTCACCCCTGTTGGTTGCGTTATGTGAATTCCAATGAATGAGCATCGAAATACAAAATACTGCTGCCCAGCCTGTGAAAGGGATATATTAAACAGGGCTGTCGATCGCTGCTTATATTGTGGAGCATCAATTCCAGTAGAGCTTTTGTTTACGGAAAAAGAAATTCAAGAGAATGAGCAAGCATATAAGGATAAAATTCAAAAAATTGAAGAAAGAAAAAGGCGACAAAAGCAAACTAATGGTTGGTACGATGACGGGTCTAGTGGTGGTTACGAGGGGTGGTAGTTATAGTGTTGAAAGCTGACCTAAATCACATAACCAGCATTTCAAACAGATTCGGCGCGAAAGCGCGCCTCTCTGTTTAAATGGGCGTTATGTGAAAAATGGAGAAAATGAAATTTGTTTATCCCACCTAGAATAGTAATAACAAAAAAATGCCCTAGGTGCCAACTTCGTTATCGATGGAGAGAAAAGCAATGCACACATTGTAGTGATCTTACAGATAGCGATGTGGAAAAATTAAAATTGCAGTACCAAGAAGAACATAAAGGAAACGCAAATTTAGGAAGGTGGTTTATATTTTTTGCGGTGTTAATAATAATAGGAATTGTATTATCATAAAATCACATAACAAGGCCATTGTGTTGTTCGCTGCGCTCACTCGGATGCTCCGCCTGCGGCTCCGCACCGCACATGGCGGGCGTTAAATGTCTCAACCACTAAAATACACAGGTTCGGCCATGGATAGACAACTATCATTTTTACGCGAGATTGATAAGCTCAAAAACGTGATTCGGAAGTCCCCGCTGATAGACAAGTCCCGCAGGGAGAATTCAGCTGAACACTCTTGGCATTTGGCCATGTATGCATTAATCCTATCGGAATCATCGAACCAAACAATAAATATTGATCGTGTAATCCGTATGCTTCTGATCCATGATATTGTAGAAATTGATGCAGGCGACCATCCAATACATGAGTCTACTCATATTGAAAATCAGGAAGAATTAGAGCAACAGGCTGCACAAAGAATATTCGGTCTTCTTCCTCGGTGCCAGGGTGAGGAATTAATTGAGCTTTGGCAAGAATTTGAAAGTGGCGCTAGCAATGATGCCGCATTTGCTAAAGCACTAGATAGAATGCAACCATTGATTCATAACGTAGCCACTGACGGAGGTACGTGGGCGGAAGCCAATGTCACAGAGACTCAAGTAAAGAAGCGGTATGGCCCAACCATAGAAGGTGGATCATCTAGTCTATGGTCGAAAGCAAAGAAATTGGTAAATTGTCACTTTGAATAAGTATTTTGTCACCGCTAAGAATCAACTTTTAACAAGGCAAGTCTGTCGGATTCGCTTCGCTCACCGCAGCTTGCGACGTTAAGAGTAAAAAATGGCAGAACAATTTTGTCCACGTTGCAAAGAAAAGTCCTTTGTTTGGTCATTGGATGAAGAAGCCAGCCAAAATACACAGTGGCACTGTTCGTCATGTGAATTTTATGCAGAGGAAGATGAGTCATTGGAAAGCCTGTGCAAGAAATGCAATACCGAGAACTTACTTTATCTGAAAATAGATAATGAATTTTTAAGGTTTTGTACAAATTGCCAATTTCAAGAAAAGGCTAAACCATGGTAGCTATATTTACTCTTAACAATCGTTTCGTGCGGGACCGCCTCACTGCTCCGCTTCGCTTTGCAGTGAGCATCCCCACAAGCAAGCGTTAGCCTTATGAGTATGCACATATACATTTCCAGAGAGGGGTTTAAAGAAACACCAATTCCTTACAATGAATGGATTGAGGCTGCCCAGAAATGTGACTTATTCGATGTAATAGAAAAAAAAGATAAGAAAGGTGAAGTAAAATTTACTGTAAATCTTAAAGCAAATAAAAAACAGCGTTTGAGCTTGACACCATACGGTTTACTGCATGCTCAGAACCCAGAAAAAGAACTTGTGGAAGCAATGTTTCAATTAGCCCCTTATCTAAACGCCAAAGTATATAGTGAAAGAAACAAGGCTTATGAGTCTGTTTCTGACTGGGAAAAAAGAACAAAAAATTACAGAAACAAACGCCAAGAACAAATAGATGAATATAAACGCACTTGGTATAAACGAAAACCGTTTTGGGTTTTAATAGCAATTATAGCTGGCTTAATTATAGGCTTCGCTAAAGGCTAACAAGGCGATCAAAAATGGACGCCGCAAAATACGCGGCGCCCTTTAATTAAAACGTTAGCTGTACAGAAATATGATCGATGAAGAAATAAAGAAAGATATTTTGGGCCGGCTTCGAAAGGCTGAAGAGGAACATAACGTTCGAGTGCTTCTCGCTATCGAGTCAGGTAGTCGCGCGTGGGGATTTGCATCGCCAAATAGTGATTACGATGTAAGATTTATTTATTCCCATGAACCTCAGTGGTACCAAGCCGTTGACCTTGAGGAACGTCGTGATGTTATTGAGTATCCAATAACTGATGAAATAGATATAAATGGATGGGACGTCAGGAAAGCATTGAGACTCTTTTGGAAGTCCAATCCAGCATTTATTGAATGGATTCAGTCGCCAATTACCTATTTAGAACCAAGTCGCCTTCGCTCTGAAGCTATAAATATTTTACCTATAATTTACTCTCCCGAAAAAGGTATATACCACTATCGCAGCATGGCAAAGACAAACTATCGTGGTTACCTAAGAGAAGAAATGGTTCCATTGAAGAAATACTTTTATGTTTTACGCCCAATTCTCGCCGCTCGATGGGTTCAGAAGTATAAAACCGCTGCTCCTATTGAATTCGAGACCTTGCTTGATATGCTTGACGAAAGTGAGGAAAACGTCCTTTCTGAAATACGAATTTTGTTAGAAAAGAAACGTGTTACCCCTGAGCTCGGCCTATCCCCGGCTGTTTCAGTGCTAAATAATTTTATCGAGGCGGAACTAGGCTCTGATCCAGAGAGAGTCCCTAAAAAGTCGTACGCTGCCATAGTTACTGATGAATTGAATCGATTGTTTCACAGTGTCTTGGCTGAATCGACAGCTAACAATACGCCTCAGCCGACACCAAACGGCGGTGCGGCTGAGCTATCGCGTTATGTTTAATAGGAAGGAATGGTGGAAATAATAATCATAAGACATGGAAGGCCTGTGATAGAAACATCACAAGCAATCTCAGCTAGTGATTTTGGTGCGTGGGTACAGGCATATGATCAGGCGAGTATAGATCGAGAGTGTCAACCATCAAGTGAAGTTAAAAATACGGTCGACCGCTGTACGAAAGTAGTCTGCAGCCATTTACCTCGTTCGATTGAATCTGCTAAGGCACTAAATAAAACCCCTGATATGACGGAGTTTCTATTCAGGGAAGCAGAGATTCCAAACGGAATGTGGACATACCCAAAATTCAAACCAAAAACATGGTCGGTTATTTTTAGGGTGTTTCAATTATTTGGTTACAGTGCAAATGCGGAATCACTTTCAGAGATAAAGGACCGTGCACTGACTTGCGCCAATCAGCTTATTACATATGCAGAGCAACATGGTTCAGTTCTATTCGTCGGTCATGGGACACTAAATTGGTTTATTCACAAGCAGTTAATCTCCATGGGTTGGCATGGTCCAGCTAAAGCAAATAGTGAGCATTGGGGTTATGGGGTATATCAATGCAATTAAACATAACAAATCGTTCAAAAATGGACGCCGTATAAAGCGCGGCGCCCTTTAACTCAAACATTATATGCCCGTGTGACCCACAATTAGTAGACACCTTGTATAGTTAGATAACTCTATATGGAGGTGCGATATGGCACGTAAGAAAACACAGGCACTACGGTATTTTCGTTAAATTAAACTGTGTAACCCGAACATTTGGCCTATGGTGTCAATTTGATGCGAAACTCTTCCCCTGTCGCAGCTATGTTCTATTCGGGGCCGCATACTTAATTCAGTATATTCCAGCAGATTTCGACAGTAGGCCATCACCGAAGTCTACTCGCCCCAGGTCAACTCCTCGCCCGGCAGGGCCTTGGCCAGCAATACAGTGGCCTTGCTGCTTTCCAGAACCGAGATGGAAACGCCACCCAACAGTCGTTTCGACAGATCGGAGCGTATGGAGGCGCCTACAACAATGATAGCCTTGTCTCCAGCCTCGTCGATGATGGTTTGTGCGGGATCGTCACCTTCGCGGATCAGTACCTCGGTGTCCTTGCCTTCGGCGGCGAGCCAGGCTCGCGCCCGTTTCGCACACTCTTCGCAGGTCTCCTTTAACACCTCTTCCGCCTGGGTCAGGGTAACGCCGATGACCTTGAAATGACCTGGTAGAGCGGGCAGCATTGAGTTGAGCACCGGATAGGCGCGTCGGGCCGAGCTGGAACCATCAGCGCAGAGGAACACCGATTCATCCAGGTGTTCGCCTTTAACCGCTAATACTGATGTCATTAGATCGAGACAGGCGCGGTGGGCGAGATTAGATGTAAACATACGATGAATGCCCTTCTTGCCCGGATCGGCAATCACCAGCAGGCTGTGGTGATTTTCTTCCCGTGCGTATACCTCTTTCTCAATCACCTCGAAGGGGTCACCGAATCGAACCATAAAACGCAGGTTGTGTCCCGTTCGCGTTTGCACGAAAAAGCCCCGCTCTCCGCTGGGCTCTTCCAGAAGCTTGATTTTGTCTACTGGCTCCACAAGATCCATCGTCTCGGTTACTTCCAGTGCCTGTGCCAGCAATTTCAGACCCGGCGGCAAGGTCTCCCAGTAGGCCCGTTCCAGATCTTCGCCATAGTTGGGTTGTTGTTCAATGGGCACCGTGCCGGGACGGGCCGTGATAACGGTAAATGGCAGGTCCAGGCGCAACGCAAGGCTGGCGCCGGTGCGCAGGGCTGCCAGTGATAAATCACTTTCGTCGTGGTAAATGATTATTCTCATAGGGAAGCCCCTCCCTTTACGGTTTTCCTGGTCAATGCGTTACGGTGAACTTCGCAGATATTGCCGAAGGCATTGCTGGTGCAGTCATTACAGATGTCCTCGTCCAGTTGCGGCAGGATCTTGACGATGGCGTCCCGGGTGCGTAGGTGAATGATATTACTAGAGCCTATTGTCTCCAGTAATCCTGCATTGTCCAGTACATGCAGTATCTCCATCTTGGGTTCAAGCAGCAGCAGGTTGCCACCACGTCGGGAAAGTTCGTCGATGACTTCTTCCAGACCATGAACCCCGGAGGCATCCAGGTGGTTCACTGCGCCCATGCGTATGGCTAAATGGCTGGCCTGAGGGTGTACGCGTAGAATGCCCAGCAAAGAATCCTTGACGAAGGACATTGAGCCGAAAAACATAGACCCATCGACCTGAATAACGGGAAGCTGTGGACAGGGTTGAGGGGATGGTTCGCCCCCTGTAACAGACTCCGGCGGGGACCAGCGGCGTACCTCCGGATGCGAAATTCTGGCCAGGTACAGGACTATGGAGAGCCCGACGCCGATAAATACGGCGTATTCCAGGTGCAGAAAAATAGTAGACAGAAAAGTGACGATCACTGCCGCACGATCAGACCTGGTGGCGGTCAGGCTGAGTTTTAAGGCGTGACGGTCGACCATGCCATAGGCTACCACCAATAGCATGCCTGCCAGCGCTGCGATGGGAAGATAGGCAGCCAGTTGGGCGAACAGCAGTACGGTCACTGCCACCACTATGCCGCCATATACCCCGGACAGCGGAGTAACCGCTCCCGCGCGGTGGTTCACTGCCGAACGGGTGAACGAACCCGAGCCGGGATAAGCGGAGAAGAAGGCAGCGGAAATATTAGACAGTCCCTGTCCGACAAACTCCTGGTTACCATCCAGACGCTGGCGTGTTTGCGATGCGATAGCCTTGGCGATTGAAGCCGCTTCCAGCAGGCCCAGTAGTGATATGGCGAGCGCGGCACTGAAGAGATCGCGGAACAGACCCCAGTCATTGATAATCGGCATCGACAGCGGAGGCAGGGTTTGTGGGATCTCGCCCACTACTTTGGTGGCGCCTGGGCTACCGAACAGGCCGTCGGCCACCCATTGTCCGCGGGTGCCGAGGTCTATCGAGCCAATCTCGCGGGAAAATAAAGCTACCACTACGCCGCAGAAAACCATGGACACCAGCGGGCCTGGCGCGGGACCCCAGCGCTCAGGCCAGAAATGGCGCACCAGGATGATGACGCCGACCGACAGTAGCCCGAGAAACAAAGTGGCCGGATGGAGATGGTTCAGGTTCCTGATCACCTGCCATAATAACTCGATAATAGTATCGGTCACGGGCAGCGAATCGGCGAAGCTGGGATCGAAGAACAGGTTTTTGAGCTGCTTAATGCCGATCAATACGCCCGCACCTGCGGTGAAGCCGACAACGACGGAATGCGAAACAAAATTAACCAGCACACCGAGTCGTGCCATACCCAGAGCAATCTGGATGACGCCAGTTAACAGCGCCAGGGTTAAAGCAAGCTGGATATAAGGAGCGGTGAAGGGATCGACGACTCCGGATAACGTCGAAAATACTACCAGAGAGATTGCATTAGTGGGGCCGGTGACTAGTTGTGCCGAGCTACCCCACAGCGAGCCGACGATACAGGGTACGATAGCTGCATAAAGCCCGTATTGCACCGGCAATCCGGCAATCAGTGCATAGGCCATGCTTTGCGGCACTGCCACCACCGCCACGGTCAGCGCGGCGACTAAATCAAGGCGTACATTGGGTACGCTGTAGTTGCGTATCCACCCCATAAAGGGGAAAAAATTGGTTAGATATGCCTTCATACTGCTTAACTCTGATACCACGATATGAGACGGGCGCCGCAAAACAACATCTGCTAGCAGATAGTAACCCAAATTAAGAGACCCATACACCTTATCAAATCAGAGCAAAAGGGGTATGGTTTATCCACTATAGGACAGGAAACCGGAACACACCGGGTGAAGCCATGCCTGACAAACTGAATAACAGCTTTTTGGTCGATGACTATGCCATGCGGTATAGCAACTTCGTGCCGCGTTTGTACAACTATTGTCTTTCGTTGGGAATGCAGCCTAACCGCATCATGCCATCCCGGGCCTTCTGTTCGGACGAAAACCAGGGCTATCCGATTATCCTGATCGCCAAGAACTTCGGAACTTTCCCTTTTGATCACGGCAGGGTCGGCGGCATAGTTGCGACCGGCCGCCATGGCCCCCACGCCCATCATGGTAAAGATGTCGTCATCATCCATGCCTGCCATGTGGGTTACGAGTCGAAGAGCGGTGAATTCGGCATTTATCGAAGGTTGCAGGCCGGGGAACACGAATACTCTAACGACTGCGGCGCTCTTTGTGATGTGATGCACTGGTACCAGCGTGAATACGACTTTGCCTGCCGGCATATCAAGCTGGACCGCGATGAAACCGGCCCGGTTATCATTATCGATAACCAGCTATTGCACGAAAATCGAGCCGAAGGGCTTTTTTTGCACCTGGACAGGTTGGTTGACTACCACAGTGGACAAGGCGAACCGCTACGGCAATTAAGTACCGCCCGGGTATTCCGCGCCTCACCAGACCTGGTAGCGAATATCGGCGATGGTTGGGGCGAGGGCCGTTCTGCCATCAGCAACCGCCTGCATGCCGGGTTATTCTATTTCCGGCGTGAAGCAGGGGTAGCGTCAAAGGCCAGCGATTATATCAACCGCAACCTGATCGATGCCATGCCGATGATTCTTACCAGCAGGTTTCCGGCCCTGGAAGCGGCCAGGGTCAATGCGCAAATGGAGTTCGACCGTAGCTTCCGTACCATCGTCAGGGAAGAGGCATACGCGGGCAAGAAGGTG
>JAOUJX010000169.1 GCA_029882955.1 Gammaproteobacteria bacterium | reverse complement strand
AGGGCGGCCAGCAAACGTTCAACCCGCAGATCCGGGTCCATGGTATCGGTGTAATCAATACTCTCAACCGCACAACCGTGCCGTTCGGCAGAGACTGCCAGTCGTTTTATCTTGAAGCCCCGGGGACCGCTTTCCTTGCCGTGTGAAAAATAGATTTTCATGCTTCGAAAAATCCCGGACCCGACCTAAGCCTCTCGATACACGTTCAACATGTCATGCAAGGTATGCGCGTGCTCGGCCGCCTCACTACCATGCGCGGTCAGATAACCACCATCGGCCTGAGTGATAAATCCGCTCTCGTACAAACGCTGTGCCGCCGCAATCATCGAAGGATCGGCATCTTTGTGGATTTTAATACCATCCAGGCCGGTGGCAGATTTATAAATCATTAATACAGCCAGTTCGGCGATGTTTTCGGGGGTGTAGGTCATTTAGGCATCCTCAGATATTAGCGATTCATAATGCCATCAAACACCGGTCGAGGGTAGAGCTGGATTAGTCCCTGCGACCGATGAATTACAAAACCGGCGTTTAAATCACCCTTCAATTAGGAGACAATCCATACACAGGAGTGTGCGATGACTAACTTTAATAAAGATGTTGGTGGAAAATTGCGCGAAATTGCGCTGCTACTGGAAGCGCAAAATGCCAATCCTTTTCGCATCCGTGCCTACTTAAACGCCGCCAGTACTTTGGATAACCTGTAGACTTGATGCTAACCAGCCAGTTTTAGTAAACTACGACAAACACCCGTAAACCATTACCGGCAACCACCGCAACTGAGGCAAAATTATGTACCAGCTCTATTGGGCGCAGGAAACAGGCGCGTTGGCACCGCAAATACTGCTTGAAGAAGTCGGCGCTGATTATCAACGCGTGATAATAGAAGCGGGTAAGGAGATGGAAGCCGATTATCTGGCCATTAATCCGCGCGGGCAAATCCCGGCCATGGTTTTACCCGATGGTTCACTCATGACCGAATCGGCCGCGATGGTACTGCATATTGCAGATAATTACCCGGAATCGAAGTTATTACCCGAGCCCGGTAGCACGCAAAGAGCACAGGTCTATCGCTGGTTATTTTACGCCGTTGCCAATTTATACGAGACCGACCTGCGCCTGTATTACAGCGAGCGCTTCACCACTAGTCCAGACTGCGCCGACTCGATAAAACAACAGGCCCGCAAAGACATGGATAAGGCTTTCGAATTAATCGAACAGCAACTTGGAGACGGTCCTTATCTGCTGGGCGAGACATATAGTGTCGTTGATCCCTACCTGTTAATGCTGGTTTACTGGCACGAAAGTCCGTCAGAATTATTAGCGCGCCATGCTAAATTGAAGAGACTTTGCGAAACGGTGCTACAGCGCCCGGCGGTGCAGCGCATCTGGTCGCAGCATTATCCTGCCGGGTGATTGAAGGCCAACTACCCGAATGGCACTTACTTAAGCACTAAAATGGCCGCCCGTCGTACCGGACTCCGATCCGGTACTCATTACAAAGAGGCTCCAGAGCTTACAGTAAACATACTCCAATGGATTCCGGCTCGGAGGCCGGAATGACAAAAACAGGATTTCCACCCTTTAAGCAAGTGCCATTCGGCCAACCACCCGTTTTGTCTACGATGTTTTTCAATGCGTAAGATATTTGGGTAACTGATTTCGAATTTCTGCAGGACTGCAATGGGTGAACCGCTTATTCAGTTCGAACACGATTCTTTTACCCGTATCTCTAGAGAGGTGAGTGCGTAATTCACCCAGAAACTCAGGGGGCGCTACCACCAGCAGGCTCGCCATCTTATTCGCCTTGCGAGCCCCATCCAGGTATATTGCGACCTGTTTCGCAAATATCTTTACTTCGTGCTTTTTCGGGTCGGTCTCACCCTGGTAGGCATGCCCGCCTGATTTATTTCCGCCCTGGCCTTTACCGGGCAAATCGCTGGTGATTTCTCGATCGTGCAACCTTGCTTCGGGATGAACCATCGTCTCTATTTCGTGTAAAGGGGAATCAGCCGAATCGGCAGTAAAAATGCGGGCAGTGGCAGTATCAGCAACGACAATCATCGTAGATATCATATCTTACTCCCTGTGAAGTTAACGGCTCGATTGATCAACACTGATAGTCTGGAAGAAAAATGCGCACCCTGTGTTCATCACCTCGCCTGTATAAAAGGCATTCAATCTTTGAAATAAGAATATACTCAAATTCAATTAAAATATAATCGTTTTTAAAGGGCCTGTATTGACAGGCATCAATTTCTTAAGTGCCATGCCCGGGCAACAGGAGATAACGGGTTTAGCCTGGATATCAATCATGCATTATCATATCGACATGGCCGGGAAAGTTAACATACGTTTTTATGCAGAGCTAAACCAACTGCTACCGCCAGACCGGCGCGACAGGCGTTTCAATTACGAAATTAAAAAACCCCGCTCAGCTAGGGCCTGATCAACGCCGCATAGGCTTCATTAATAGCCTGAATTTCATCCTTATTACCGCCCTTGTCGGGATGATGAACGCTCACCAGCTTTCTGTAGCGCTGTACGATTTTGGTATCAGTCACGGGGTCATTCAGCCCGAGCACCTTCAGTGCATTACCGCGTTTATCGTTTTTTAAATACTGTACCCAGAAAGCGTCGAGCAAATCGCTGACGCTATCCTCGGTCGCCGCTGCCAGGTTGTCCAGCGCCAGGTAATAGCGACTCAATGAGTCGAGCTCGCCTATCTGCGTACCGGCTTCAACATAATCGAGTGGCTTAATCATCATAGGTGATATCTGCAGTGCACCCTGCTTGTCTGCCACCCGTTGCCGGTTGATGGAATATAAAACATGGAATAAAAGAAAATGCTTTTGAAAAAGCAGCAGCGACGGATCGACGCCTGTGTCTAGTGCCTGGAAAACTCCCTGTTCGTCAAGGTGACGCAGAAACTCAAACTCCTCGACGCCCTCAGGGTGTTCCGCCAGAAAAGCTTCGACAGGAGCAAAAAACGATTGTTCAATCAATTGAGTCAGGTCAGGCATAGAGCAATTAGGAAGTGTGTGTTGGAACCCCTGTTTTCAGTTTATCCGAGAAGCGGGATCAAATGATACAATCCGGGCCAGATATTTAGAGAGGAAATAACCATGAAGACCGCCTTATTACATCACCCCGTCTGCATTAAACATCAGGCCCATCCCGGCCACCCCGAACGCCCAGAGCGATTAATTGTACTGGAAGAACAGTTGCATGCATCACCAGTGATGGATCAGATAACAGAGGTCGAAGCACCGATGGCAACACTCGAACAAATCGGGCGCGTGCATACCGATGCCTATATTTCTATGGTCGAGTCATCCGCCCCCGCCGCCGGAGAGGGCCTGGTTCAACTCGACCCGGATACGGCGATGAATGAATTTTCTCTGGAAGCCACCAAACGTGGCGCCGGAGCCGCCTGTAAAGCGGCCGACATGGTTCACAATAGCGAGGCCCGACACGCATTTTGCGCGGTTCGCCCCTGCGGACATCACGCCACCCGGGATCGCGCGATGGGCTTTTGCCTATACAATGGAATCGCCGTCGGCGCCGCCTACGCCCTCGAAGAGCTGGGATTAGATCGTGTTGCCATTCTTGATTTTGATGTTCATCACGGCAATGGAACTGAAGATATTTTTGAAGATGAGCCGCGCGTATTGTTCTGTTCAAGCTTTCAACACCCTTATTACCCATATTCAAATCCGCTCTCAGATCGCGACCATATTATAAAATCACCATTAGCCGCAGGTAGCGGTGGCACAGAGTTTCGACGAGTGGTGATCGAGGACTGGCTGCCCGCGCTCGAAACTTTCGAGCCACAGATGATATTTATATCGGCGGGTTTCGATGCCCATGAGGACGATCCGCTTGCCCAGCTTCGCTTCTCGCAGGATGACTACATCTGGTTCACTGAACAAATAGTGGAACTTGCCAATCGTATATGCCCGGGCCAGATAGTTTCATACCTTGAAGGCGGATACGATTTGAGCGCGACCGCAAGCAGTGCGATTGCCCATCTGAACGTTCTTTCCAGCCGATGATACCGATTATGCCTATCGATCAGTACCTGCTATTTTTCCTGGTCTCGCTGGTGGTCATGATATCGCCCGGACCCGCCGTCGTTCTGGCGATAACCAATGGCATGCTGCACG
Source organism: Gammaproteobacteria bacterium (assembly GCA_029882955.1). Taxonomy (GTDB): domain Bacteria; phylum Pseudomonadota; class Gammaproteobacteria. The sequence continues at coordinate 4,153 of JAOUJX010000169.1, read as the reverse complement.
GTAGCCGGGGCGCCTGTGCGGCAGTATTTGGCAATATGACGGGGTTTGCCATTCTCAGTTCACTCTCTGTCGCAGGCCTGGGTGCACTCATCGCGGCGAATGGCTGGCTATTCGACCTGCTGAAATGGATTGGCGGCTTATACCTGATCTACCTTGGCGTGATGATGTGGCGTAGTCAAAGGCAAAGGGTCGGAGTCAATACGCAAATCGATTCGGTTAAGTCACTGCATGGATTCCAACTTTACCAGCGCGGCCTGGTAGTGACATTGAGCAATCCCAAGGCATTTGTATTTGTGACGGCGTTGCTTCCCCAATTTATCGACACCGGTAAACCGGTTTTGCCACAATTCCTGATTCTGATTTTAACCATGATGACCCTGCAGATGGTGGTATTGAATGCCTATGCTTTCTTGTCCGGCCGGGTACGAAACTGGCTCAATGCACCCGGGCGAATGTCGCTGTTCAATAAAACAATCGGGTCAACTTTTATAGCTTTTGGAGTATCACTGCTGCTCACCAGACAACATAGTTAAGCCGGGGTAAGCCCCGGAAAATATATTGCTTCGGAATGGGGGCTTTGGCTAACGGCCCTGACTTAAGGATTTTTTTGTCATTGCGGACTCGATCCGCAATCTATTGCACCAACAGCGATGAGCCAAAATCCATATTAAAATACTCATCTCGCTACAGCGAAATCTTTGGGTAACGTGAATTTAAGGCAACTTTGATTAATCGGTAAATTTCTGTCATTGCGAACGCAGCGTGGCAATCTTTTTGAAAACGGCGCCACAGAAACGAGATTGCCACGTCGCTAACGCTCCTCGCAATGACGGTTTAATCAGAGGTTCCCTAAATTGCCAAATAAATCGTCTGTTTTATCGGGGCAGGTTCAATCTGTCCCCGATTATTCTTTATAATCTTTTAATTTTTCTTACCGGCAAATTTCACCAACGGACCAATCGTAAGCCCCTGCACAATAATCGAAAACGCCACCACAATATAAGTCACCGTAAGCAAAATATCACGCGCTTCACCGGGAGGTAGCGACAAAGCCAATGCCACGGAAATCCCGCCACGCAACCCACCCCAGGTCATAATCGACACTGCCATCGGGCTAAATTCGCGGTAGCGACGCATAAAACTGACAGGCACCCAAACAGCGACAAGCCTGGCGAGAAGAATTAACGGTATCATCAGCATACCCGCCCATAGATAGGATTCCTGATAGCTGAGCACCAATACTTCCATACCGATTAACACAAATAAAACCGCGTTTAATACTTCATCCACCAACACCCAGAAATTATCCAGATGTTCACGGGTTTTATCAGACATCGCAAACTTACGCCCGTGGTTACCGATCAGTAAACCGGCGACGACAATCGCGATCGGTGCTGAAATATGCAACCATTCAGCCAGAGCATAGCCCCCCATTGTTATCGCCAGCGTGATGAGTACCTCCACCGTATAGTCGTCTACCTGCTTTAACATCCAGTATGCAATAGCACCGATGCCTAGCCCATAAGCCACACCGCCGACAACTTCCTGCGCAAATAAACCCACAATCGCTAATACCGTAACATCGCCCTCACCCGTGGCAACGCCCAACAGCACCAGGAATACAACAACAGCCACGCCATCATTGAATAGCGATTCACCCGCAATCTTGGTCTCCAGGGTTTTAGGCGCGCCCGCCTGTTTAAGAATACCCAGTACAGCGATTGGGTCCGTCGGTGAAATTAAGGCTCCAAATAAAAGACAATAGATCAACCGAACCTCAAGGCCTAATAAAGCAAAGATCCAGTAAGCCATATAACCAATCATAAAAGTTGCGCTCAACACACCTGCCGTCGCCAGAATAGCGATCATCCAACGTTGCCTGGCAAGATCGGCCAGGTTGACATGCAGCGCGCCGGCAAACAGCAATAAACTTAACATGCCATGCAGCAAGGTCTCATCAAAATCGATCGATGCAAGTAAAACCGACACCTCCCCCTCCAGGCCAAACGAAAGCGGCCCGAGCAACAACAAGGCCAAAGAGGCGAGCATAGCAATCAGCATCAAACCAATAGCCGTGGGTAATTTAAGAAAACGGTAATTGATAAAACTGAATACAGCAGAAATTGAAATTAAAATAGCGAGTATGTGGAATAGTTTCATAAATAAAATTTATTTATCTCAGTAGGTAAATCAAAGGACTGCATAATAGTAGGGTCTGAGTAACGTTTTTTTAATCATTTCTTTCAAATTAAACCCTGACTAGTGTGACAGTTCCACCGCCTTGCCTATGTTTTGTATTTGATCGTTATCTATACTAGCAACAACTGTGTCCTGACCCCAGCTTTCCTGGCTAACTCTGTGCGCGCCTACCTGCACGCGCCGCCGCAGATTCACGGTGAAAGATATAAGTCACCGAAGCAACAATGATCCCGCCGCCGGTAATGACCCAGGGGTCGAGCGATTCACCAAAAACAAAATAACCCAGCAGCGAAGCCCAGACCAGTTGTAAAAATGAAATCGGCTGGGTAACGGTCAGTGGCGCACAGGCAAATGCCCGGGTCAGTGTGTAGTGGCCAGCCGTGGCGAAAACCGCCGTGAGTAATAACCAGAATAATTCAGTGGCCGTCGGAGTTTGCCATTGCCATAGGGCGCCAGGTAACAAAACCAGCGTGCAACTAATAGATAGCATCACCACGATCTCTTCAGAGCTGCGTGTCCCGGTAAATTTTTTGGCCAGCAAAAAGGAAGCGGCAAAAAATGGTGCTGCCAGTAACTGTGCCAGTGAGCCCAGTTCAATGCTTTGAAAACCAGGCCGTAGAATAACCATCGCACCGATAAAGCCGATCACGATCGCGGCGACTCGCCGGGCATGGAACACTTCGCCCAGAAATAAAGCTGCGCCAATGGTGGTGAAGATCGGCGAGGTATAGCCAATCGCAGTGACCTCGGCAATAGGGATACGCGCCATGGCATAAAACCACAACATGACTGCAGCGCCATGCGCCAGACCACGTAGGGAATATAATTTGTACAGGTTAATTGATGGTGCGCGAAAGCTGTCATTTTTCAGTAAGCGAAACAGTACAGGCAGAACCAGCAAAGTACCAAATAGATAGCGTATAAACGCAGCCTGTACCGCCGGCATGTCCGATCCAAGGTGCCTGACAATACCCGTCACCGCAACAAATAGCGCACCTGTTAATAGCATCCAGCCAATACCAGCCGCCGTCCGGTTCGATGGTGGGTGAGCGGTTTTATCCGGTAACTCGATGGTAGGAACTCCTGACAGCATGGCGCGAATTGATCGCGCAGTATGCACTCATGAGGCGTGTCGGCCAACACTCTTTTTAGGGGTGTCATCCTCGTCATTCCTGCGCAGGCAGGAATCTATATCTCCAACCCCGTCATCCCCTACTTGCCCAATAACGTATCCTTCGCCAGATTTATCGTGGCCGCGAGATAGGCGGAGCCGCCGCGGTCCGGGTGCAACTTTTGCATCAACCTTCGATGCGTCTCGATAATCTCCGCTTCGCTGGCGTCGGATGGCAGCCCCAGTATCTGCAGCGCCTCTTCGCGCGACATGTCGCCCGGTGCGCTGGCTGCGCGTTGCCGCCCCTGCTCGCCGGCCCGTTGTTGCCAGCTGTCCGCATACTCCCGGTCGAGGTAGGTCTGCAGCAAGGCGACCGACTCTTCGTCGTCCTGGCATTCACGCAGCAATTGCAGCAACGCTTCGAGATCCAGTTGATCGAGCTTGCTGCCCTTGAACTGTCCTGCCAGCACTTCCCCGTCGATGTCACCGGTATCGTGGTTCAGCGTCATGCGGATGTATTTGCTTTGCACGGTAGAAGTTTGTCCGCTGCCCGGTTCGGCCTTTGATTTTGTAGCCTTTATGCCACCCAGAATACGTTGGAGCACCGGAATCGGAATATTGCCGAGCAACCTCAGTAAACCCCGCACGAACGGCAGCATTGCGGCAAACACCGCTGCCAGCCAATGCGCCCGCCCCGTCAGCACCAGCACCAGCAATCCCGTAGCGAGCAAGCCCGCCACCAATTGCCAGCGAACTCTGGCAGGCTGGCGCGATAACCAGTCGATAAAGAGGAACAACCCAACCGCGAGTATGAGTATTAGTAATATTCGCGCCATGACTTAG